>NZ_JBFAAF010000003.1:0-201165 GCF_040639595.1 Micromonospora sp. NPDC023814 | reverse complement strand
AACGCCAGGTCACACTCCCCCGCCCGCAACGCCTGACCCGCAAAATGCAACGCCACCAGAGACGACGAACACGCCGTATCCACCGACACCGCCGGCCCCTCAAGACCCAACACATAAGCAATACGACCAGACGCCACACTCACCGCACCACCAGTCAACCCATAACCCTCCACCGCACCACCAGCCTCACCCAACCGAGGCCCATACTCCTGACCCATCACACCCACGAACACACCCGCCGGCGAACCCCGCAAAGAATCAGGCGCAATACCGGCGCGTTCCAGGGCCTCCCAGGAAACCTCGAGAAGCAGCCGTTGCTGCGGATCCATCGCGAGAGCTTCACGCGGCGAGACACCAAACAACTCCGCGTCGAAATCCGCGACGCCGTCGAGAAAACCACCCACCCGGGCGAACGAGCCCTCCACCTCCCACTCGCGATCGGCCGGAAAATCCCCGACCACATCACGACCTTCAACAACCACCCGCCACAAATCCTCGGGCGAATCCACCCCACCCGGAAAACGACACGCCATACCCACGATCGCCAACGGCTCGATGGCCTCCAGTTCCTGGACACGGCGACGGGCCTTGCGCAGGTCGGCGGTGACGAGCTTGAGGTACTCGCGAAGCTTGTCCTCGTTGTTCATCGCGTTCACCTTCCTGAGCCGTCGGTGAATGGGTCGTGCGTGATGCCGAGTTCGTGCTGGAGGAAGTCGTAGAGCTCGTCGTCGGAGGCCTTCAGCAGGTCGGCGTCGAGGTCGTCGGGGTCGCGGTCGGTGCCCCCGTCGAGCCGCGACAGCAGCGTCCGCAGACGATGCGTCACACGGTGCTCGATCAGATCGGCGGCGTCGGCGTCGTCGAGGACTTCGGTGAGCCGTTCGAGGCTCTCCACGACCGGATGCGCGTTGTCGGCGGACCTGCTGCCGTTGCCGCCGCCGAGGCGGATGTCGAGGTGATCAGCGAGCGCTGCCGGGGTGGGATGATCGAAGACGACGGTGGGGGGCAGGGGCTTCCCCAGCGCGGCGGCGAGCCGGTTGCGTAGGTCGACGGCGGTCAGCGAGTCGAAGCCGACCTCCTTGAACGGCCGGTCCAGGTCGACCGCCTCGGAGCTGCCGTGGCCGAGGACGTTGGCAACGTGGGCGAGCACCAGGTCACGCAACCGGCGCCGGCGCTGGGCCGGCCTGAGCGTGGCCAGCTCCTGCTCCGCAGCACCGGCATCCGTCGGCGCGATGACACGGCGCCGGGTTGGGCTGCTTTTCCGCGTGAGCCGCCGGAGCATGGGCGGTGCCGGGTCGGCCACCCGGCCGAGGTTCAGGGTCGCCGCGACGACGACGGGTTCGGCGCCGGTGATGGCAGCGTCGAAGAGGGTGAGCGCCTCGCCGGTCGGCATGGCCTCGACCGCGGACCGCTTGAGGCGGCTGCGGTCGCGGTCCTGCATGCCACGGGTCATGCCGGTCTGGGTTTCCCACAACCCCCACGCGATCGACGTGACCGGCAGACCCATGCCCGCGCGCAACAGGGCGAGCCCGTCCAGGCCGGCGTTGGCCGCCGCGTAGCTGGCCTGACCGGCGTTGCCGAGCACTCCGGCGACGGAGGAGAAGACGACGAACATCGCCAGGTCCCGGTCCAGGGTGAGCTCGTGCAGCAGCAGGGCGCCGCCCAGCTTGCCGTTGAGGACGTTCGCGACCCGTTCGGTCGACAGCCCTTCCAGCACGCCGTCGTCCAGCACCCCGGCGGCGTGGACGACCCCCACGAGCCTGTCGACGTCGTCGAGAACGCCCTGCAGCTGCGCCCGATCGCTCACGTCGCAGGCCACCACCCGCACCGTCGCGCCAAGGGTCTCCAGCCGGTCCACGAGCGCAGCCACGCCGTCGGCGTTCGGACCGGAACGACTCAACAGCAGAAGCTTTGTCACCGCGTGCCGGCACACGAGGTGCTCGGCCACCAGGGCGCCGACACCGCTGGTGCCGCCCGTCACCAGCACCCACCCGTCACCGAGAGCGGGCGCCTCCGCCGCCACCGGGCGCGCGGGCTGGAGACGAGGCACCAGAACGCCCTCGGCACGTAGCACCGCCTGCTCTTCCGCCGTGGACAGCAGAGCGTCGAGATCAGGCTCGACGTCCGTGGGTACGTCGCGCAGCAGGAACCGGCCCGGATGCTCCGACTGCGCCGAACGCACCAGGCCCCAGACCGCCGCGCCGACGACGCCGGCCGGGTCGACGTGGCCCTCCGCGGGTGCGACGAGGGCGTCGCGGGTGAGGACGAGCAGCCGCCCGCCGGTCTGCTCGGTCGAGCCGAGGAACCGTTGCAATTCGGCAAGGGTGTCGGCCACGGCGTTCCCGGCCGGTGGGGAGTACACGACCACGGGTGAGATCGACCCTGCGGTGTCCGTCGTCGGGGCACTTTCGGGCGGTACCCAGGAAACGGTTGCCAAGGACGCGGCCGTGGGGACTGCGGGCAGCGCGCGGAGGCGGAGTTCGTCGATGTCGACGATGGGACGGCCGTCGTCGTCGGTGAGCCGGATCCGGGCGCTGTCCGGGCCGTTCGGGGTCACGGTGACGCGCGCGCGGCGAGCGCCGGTGGCGTGCACCCGGATGCCGGTCCAGGCGAACGGCAGTCGCAGTTCGTCGGCCGTCAGCAGCGGGTGCAGCGCGGCGTCCAGCAGCGCCGGGTGGATGGCCACGCCGGTGGCCGGTTCGTCGGTGGGGAGAGTGACGTCGGCGTAGAGCGTGCCGCCGCGCCGCCACAGCTGCCGCATGCCCCGGAACGCCGGCCCGTACTGATAGCCGGCGGCCGTCACGTCGGTGTAGAACGTGTCGATGGGTGCGGGCTGGGCACCCTCGGGCGGCCAGGGTCCCACGGCGATGTCCGCGGGCTCGTCGGCCGTGTCGAGGCGGCCTTCGGCGTGCAGGGTCCAGTTGTCGATGCCGTGGCGGCGAGCGTAGATGCGGGCGGTGTGCGCGGAGCCGTCAACCGGCACACAGACGATGTGAATGTCGTGGGCGGTGTGCTCCTGGACGGTGAGGGGGGTGTGAATGATGACATCGGCAATGCGGTTGTGGCCGAGGTGGTCGCCGGTGTGGACGAGCCATTCGATGAATGCGGTGCCGGGGAGCACGACGGTGTCCCTGACGGCGTGGTCGGCCAGCCAGGGGAGAGTGTGCGGGTCGAGGCGCCCCGTGAGGATGGTGGGTTCGTCGGCGGTGGTGTGGGTGCTGGCGGCAAGCACCGGATGGTCAGCGTTGTGCTGGCCGGCCGGGGCGGTGGGAGTCAGCCAGAAGCGCTGGTGCTGAAAGGCGTAGGTGGGCAGGTCGGTGCGGATGACGCCGGGGCTGTGGACGGCGGCCCAGTCGACCGGGACACCGGCGGTCCAGACCTGGCCGAGGGTGGTCAGCAGGTGATTCCACTGCGGGCGGTCGCGGCGCTGGGAGGAGACCACCAGGCTGTCGGGGGCGCATTCGGACATGGCCAGTTCCAGCACGGGGTGGGCGCTGACCTCGACGAAGGCGCGGGCGCCGCGGCTGGTGAGGGTCTGCATGGCGGTGTCGAACCGCACCGTCTGGCGGAGGTTGCGCAGCCAGTAGCCGGCGTCCATGTCGGCGGTGTCGACGACATCGCCGGTTACCGTCGAGATGACCGGAATCTGCGAGGAACACGGTGTCAGGGTGTCCAGTTGCTTCGTCAACCGGTCGGCGACCGCATCGACGGCGGCGGAGTGGGAGGCGTAGTCGACGGGAACCATCCGCGCTCGCACCCCACGCTCGACCAGTTGTGCGGCGAGCGCCTCCAGGGCGGCCACAGGTCCGGCGACGACGGTCGACGCAGCGCTGTTGACAACCGCGATCTCTACACCCTCGGGCAGGTGCGGTTCGATCTCGGTGCGGCCGAGCCCCACTGACAGCATCCCACCGGTGCCGGCGAACTCCCGCACCAGCCGGGACCGGACCACTACCACCCGGGCGCCGTCGGCAAGTGACAGGCCGCCGGCCACACATGCCGCCGCGACCTCGCCCTGGGAATGACCGACCACCCCGGTCACCGGGACGCCCCAGGACAGCCACACTGCGCCCAGGGACACCATCACCGCCCAGAGCACCGGCTGCACCACATCCACCCGGGACAGCCACCTCTCGTCCTCACTCTGGAGGATGTCGGTGACGGACCAGTCGACGTGGCCGGACAGGACCCGGTCGCACTCGGCCAGACGATCGGCGAACACCGCCGAACTGGTGAGCAGCTCTCGGGCCATGCCTGCCCACTGCCAGCCCTGCCCGGGGAACACCAACACCACGCCAGTCGCCCCCGATGACACCGGCATGAGCGCCGTCGTGTGCGCCGCCGTGGCCCGCAGACCCGCCACCACGGACTCGTGGTCGTCACCGACCACGACGGCACGGTGATCCAGGGCCGCCCGGGACAGCGCCAAGGTTCGGGCGATGTCGGGCAGCGGCACGTCCCGGCCCTCCTGCTCCAGCCAGTCCGCGAGCCGGCCGGCCTGCTCCCGCAGCGCAGCCACGCTACGCCCCGACACCAGTACCGGAGTCGGGAGCCTCTCGGATGCGGCGGACGACTCCGACCCGGCTGACGGAGCCAGCGGGGCCGTTGGTTCCGGCGGGGCCTCGACGATCACGTGGGCGTTCGTGCCGCTGATACCGAACGAGGAAACAGCGGCACGCCACGGCCGCTCACCGGCAACCAGCTGCACCGGCTCGGACAACAACCGCACGCCGCCATCCCAATCCACCAACGGCGACGGCTCGTCCACATGCAGCGTCCTCGGCAACACCCCCGCCCGCAACGCCAACACCATCTTCATGACACCAGCCACCCCGGCAGCGGCCTGGGTGTGACCCACGTTCGACTTCAGAGAACCAAGCCACACAGCGTCACGGCCCTGGCGAGCAGCACCAAACGTGGCCGCAATCGCCTGGGCCTCGATCGGATCACCCAGACGGGTGCCGGTTCCGTGCGCCTCCACCACATCGACATCGGCCGCATCCACACCCGCGGCAGCCAAGGCCTGTCGGATAACCCGCTGCTGAGAAGCGCCATTGGGAGCGGTCAGACCGTTCGACGCCCCATCCTGGTTGACCGCCGAGCCCCGCACCACACCCAAGATCCGCCGACCATCACGAATGGCGTCAGCCAACCGCTGCACCACCAGAACGCCGACACCCTCAGACCAGCCCGTGCCGTCAGCGGCAGCCGAGAACGCCTTACAACGGCCGTCCCCCGCCAACCCACCCTGCCGCTCGAACTCCACAAACAGACCCGGCGTGGACATCACCGTCGCCCCACCCACCAACGCCAGGTCACACTCCCCCGCCCGCAGAGCCTGACCCGCGAGATGAAGCGCCACCAGGGACGACGAACACGCCGTGTCCACCGACACGGCCGGCCCCTCAAGACCCAACACATAAGCGATACGACCAGAGGCAACACTTACCGAACCACCGGTCAGCCCATAGCCCTCCACCCGGGCATCGGCCTCGCCCAGCCGAGGCCCGTACTCCTGACCCATCACACCCACGAACACGCCCGTCGGCGAAGCCCGTAGAGAGTCAGGGGCTATACCAGAGCGCTCCAGCGCCTCCCAGGAGACCTCCAACAAGAGCCGTTGCTGCGGATCCATTGCGAGAGCTTCGCGCGGCGAAATTCCGAACAGCTCGGCGTCGAAGTCCGCAGCGGCGTCGAGAAAGCCACCCACCCGGGCGAACGAACCGTCAACCGTCCAGCCACGGTCGACCGGAAATCCCCCGACGACATCGCGGCCCTCAATGACGACCCGCCACAAATCCTCAGGCGAATCCACCCCACCCGGAAAACGACACGCCATACCCACGACCGCCAACGGCTCGAGGGACGGCAGGACCGTCGGGGTAGCGGGGACGGCCGCCGGTGTTCCGCCGATCCGGTCGGTGAGGTAGGCGACGAGCGCCGTGACGGTGGGGTGGTTGAAAACCACCGATACGGGCAGGGTGGCTCCGACGGCCGCGCCGAGGCGTCTGCAGAGTTCGAGGGAGAGGCTGGAGTCGAACCCGAGGTCCTTGAACGGCCGGTCCACGTCGATGTCGTCGGGTCGTTCGTGGCCGAGAACGCGGGCGGCGACGGTGCGGGTCAGTTCACCCAGGTCACTCGTCTGCACGGTGATCTCGGCGCCGCCGTCGGCCGTTCCGTCGTCGGTGGGTTCTGCGGTGAACCAGTGCCGAGCGCGCTGGAAGGCGTACGTGGGCAGGTCGACGTGGGTGCGATCGGATCCGAGAACGGTGGTCCAGTCCACCGGCGCGCCGACGGCCCAGACCTGGCCGAGCGCATGGAGCAGAGTCTCGTACTGCGGGCGGTCACGGCGTTGCGAGGCGACGACGACGCCCGGCACACCCGCGGCCTCGACGCACTCGGACATGGCGAGTTCGAGCACCGGATGGGCACTGACCTCGACGAAGATCCGGGCACCCAGACCGACGAGGGTCTGCATGGCGAGGTCGAACCGCACGGTGTGGCGGAGGTTGCGCAGCCAGTAGCGGCCATCCATGCCGGCGGTGTCGAGCACCTCGCCGGTCGCGGTGGACACCAGCGGAACCGACGACGACCGGGGCGTCAGCCCGTCCAGTTCCGCGACCAACCGGTCGGCGACCCTGTCCACGGCGGCGGAGTGGGAGGCGTAGTCGACCGGAATCAGCCGCGCCCGGACCCCACGCCCGGTCCACCGGGCAGCGAGCGCCTCCAGCACCGGGACCGGACCGGCGACCACGGTGGACGACGCGCTGTTGACGACCGCTGCCTCCACGCCGTCGGGAAGTTCCGGTTCGACGTCGGCCCGGCTTAGACCGACCGACAGCATTCCGCCCGTGCCGGCCAACTCGCGGATCAGGCGCGAGCGGACCACGACGATCCGGGCGCCGTCCTCCAGCGACAGCCCACCGGCGACGCAGGCCGCGGCGACCTCGCCCTGGGAGTGGCCGACCACGCCTGCCACGGGGACACCCGACGACTGCCACACCGCCCCGAGGGAGACCATGACCGACCACAGCAGCGGTTGCAGCACGTCCACCCGCGACAGCCAGGAGTCGTCCTCGCTCCCGAGGATGTCGATGACGGACCAGTCGACGAGGCCAGACAGCGCGCGGTCGCACGCGGCAAGCCGGTCGGCGAAGACCGGCGACGCCCCGATCAGCTCGCGGGCCATGCCAGCCCACTGCCAGCCCTGGCCGGGAAAGACGAGCACGACCCCGCCCGGCAGGGTCCCGGAAGCCTCGACGGCCGCCGAGCGCAGATCCGCGACGATCGACTCGCGGTCGGCGCCGACCACCACCGCCCGGTGCTCCAGGCAGGCCCGGGAGGCCGCCAGGGCCCGCGCCACCGCCGGCACCGGGATGGCCCGGCCCGGCCCCTCCCACCAGTCGGCCAGCCGGCGCGCCTGGGCTCGCACCGCCGCAGCGGACCGGCCCGAGATCAGCACGGGCACCGGGCCGACGCCGGTCACCGGGGCAACACCGGTTCCCGCGGTGCCCTGGGGCGCTTCGGCGAGGACCAGATGACAGTTGGTGCCGCCCATGCCGAACGCGCTGACCCCGGCGAGCAGTGGCCGACCGGCACCCGGCCAGGGCCCCAGTTCCGTGCTGACCCGCAGCCCCAGTTCGCCGAGCGGGATCGCGGGGCCGGCGGAACGAAAGTTGAGGCTGGCCGGCAGTTCCCGGTGCCGCAGCGCCAGCACCACCTTCAGCAGACCGGCGATGCCGGCGGCGCCCTCGAGATGGCCGATGTTGGTCTTCACCGAGCCCACGATCAGCGGATCACCTGCCGGACGGGCCCGGCCCAGGACGGCGCCCAGCGCGGCCGCCTCGACCGGGTCGCCGACGGGGGTGCCGGTGCCGTGCAGTTCGACATAGCCGACCTGTGCCGGCGGGACCCCAGCGCGCTCGTAGGCGCGGCGTAGCACCTGCTCCTGGCCGGCCTGACTCGGTGCGGTGAGCCGGTCGCCGCCGCCGTCGTGGTTGGTCGCGCCGCCACGGATGACGCAGTAGACGCGGTCGCCGTCGGCGACAGCCCGGTCGAGCGGTTTGAGAACCACCAGTGCGGCGCCCTCGCCCCGGACGTAGCCGTTGGCCCGCTCATCGAAGGTGTAGCACCGCCCGTCGGGTGAGAGCGCGCCGAAGTCGGCGGTGTATCGGGCGGTGTCGGCGAGGAGGTTCAGGTTGACCCCACCCGCCAGGGCGATCTCACACTCGCCAGAGCGCAGGCTCTCGGCCGCGACGTGCACGGCGAGCAGGGAGGAGGACTGCCCGGCATCGACGGTCAGGCTGGGGCCGGAGAAGCCGAGCCGGTAGGAGATGCGGTTGGCCAGGACGCTGCGGTGCAGGCCGGTCAGGACGTGCGGCGCGTCGTCGCCAGGTCCGTGACCGTACACCAGCTTGGCGTAGTCGTCGGCCATCGCACCGATGAAGACTCCGACCGGGCGGCCGGCCAGTTGGTCGGCGGGTACGCCGGTGTCCTCGATGCCCTCCCAGGCCAGTTCGAGCAGGAGGCGCTGCTGAGGGTCCATCATGCGTGCTTCGCGCGGCGAGATCCCGAAGAATCCGGCGTCGAACCCGTCGACGTCGGGCAGGAAGCAGCCCCAGCGGGTCGGGTCGTCCGGGCCGGAGGGCTGCCAGCGTGTCGGAGGCACCTCGGTGACGGCGTGCCGGTCGTCGCGCAGCAGGGCCCAGAACGCGGCCGGGTCGGGAGCGCCCGGCAGCCGGCAGGCCAGGCCGACGATGGCGATCGGTGCACCACTCGGGGGCGGTACGGGCAGGTCAACGCTTGGTGTGCTCGACAACGTCTCTCCCCGTGGTGTCGACCGGTTGCGCCGCATCGTCGAACTGAACGGCGCAGAGTTGGGCGTAGAGCCCGCCGTGGCGCAGCAACTCGTCGTGGCGGCCGTGTTCGACGACCCGGCCGCGTTCGAGAACGAGAATCTGGTCGGCGCTGCGCACGGTGGACAGCCGGTGCGCGATGACGAGGCAGGTGCGAACGGCCATGACATGCTGCAGCGCGCGCTGGACGGCCACCTCGGACTCGGAGTCCAGGTGTGCGGTCGCCTCGTCGAGGATGACGACGGGCGGTGCCTTGACGAGCAGCCGGGCCAGGGCGAGCCGCTGCTTCTCGCCGCCGGAGAGCCGGTATCCGCGGTCACCGACGACGGTGTCCAGCCCGTCGGGCAGGCGCCGCATCAGATCGGCCAACTGGGCCGCCTCCAGCGCGGCGTGCATCTCGGCGTCCGTCACGCCCGGCCTGGCGTACTCCAGGTTGGCGCGGATGGTGTCGTGGAACAGGTGGGAGTCCTGGGTGACCACGCCGATGGCCGCGCTGAGCGAGGCGAGCGTCAGGTCGCGGACGTCGTGGCCGTCGATGCTGACGCTGCCGGACGTCACGTCGTACAGCCGGGGCAACAGGTTCAGCAGGCTGCTCTTCCCGGCGCCGGACGGCCCGACCAGGGCGATCATCTGGCCGGGCTCGGCTCGGAAGGACACGTCACGGACCACGACCGGGTTGGGCGCCTCGGCCGGGCCGCTCGCCGTCGCCGCGGACAGGTTGCCCTCGGCACTGTCCGGGTAGGCGAAGGAGACGTCGCGGAACTCGACCCGGCCGGCGGCGTCCGTCAGTGTCACGGCGTCCGGCCGCTCGGCGACGTGCGGCGCGAGGTCGAGCACCTCGAAGACCCGGTCGAAGCTGACCAGTGCGGTCATCACGTCGGCGTGCACGTTGGAGAGCCCCACCAGCGGGCGGTAGAGGCGGGTGAGCAGCGCGGCGAGCGCCACGAGCGCACCCAGCTGGATCGTGCCGTCGATCACCTGGTAGCCACCCAAGCCGTACACGAGCGCGGTGGTGACGGCGGCGAGCACGGTCAGCGTGACGGCGAAGACCCGGCCGTACATGAAGACGACGACGCCGGCGTCGCGCAGGTCCCTGGCGTTGGCGGCGAACCGGCCCGCGTCGTCGGCTCGCCGGCCGTACAGCTTGGACAGCACGGCGCCGGCCACGTTGAACCGCTCTGCCATGAAGCCGCCGAGTGCCGCGTCGGCCTCCATCTGCCGCCGGGTCACGTGTTGCATGCGGCGGCCGACGATGCGGGCCGGCAGGTAGATGAACGTCGGCAGCAGGATCGCGATGACGAGGGTCAACTGCCAGGAGAGGTAGGCCATCGTGACGAGCACCGCCGCCATGCTGATGACGCTGGAGACGACGGACGACAGGGTGGTGGTGAGCGCCCGCTGCGCGCCGTTCACGTCGGCGCCGAGCCGACTGAGCAGGGTGCCGGTGTGGTTGTGCGTGTAGAAGGCGACCGACATGCGCTGCAGGTGCTCGAAGACCTGGATCCGCAGGTCGCACACGACGCCCTGGCCGATGCGCGCGGAGAACCAGTGCTGGGCGAGATTGACGACGCCGTTGACCAGCGCGGTGACCGCGACCAGCGCGGCGAGGCCGAGCACCACGCCCACGTCGCGGGGCAGGATGCCGCGGTCGATGATGAGCTTGAGCAGCAGCGGATCCAGCACGACGGCGATCGCGTCCAGCGAAACCAGCAGCAGCAGGATCAGCAGGTGCCGCCGGTAGGGGCCGGCGTAGCGCACGACACGGCGCAGGGTGCCGGGCCGCACGCGCGAGCGGGCGGCCCGGCGTTCCTGGAGCAGGGAGTGGATGCCCGGGTTGGTCATGTCGCGGCGGTTCCGCCGGCGTCCGGGGCCTGGACCTCGGCGAGGACGTCCTCGGTGTGCTCGCCGAGTTCGGGGGCGCGGCGGCGGAACGTGTCCAGACCGGCGCCGAACCGCACGGGGAACCGCACCTGCGGCACTGTCGCGCCGCCGGGGCCGGAGGCCTCGCCGACGAGCCCGCGCGCCTGCACGTGCGGGTCGGCCTGGAACGCTGCGGCGTCGTCGAGCACCGGCGCCCACGCCACGTCCACTGTCGACAGCCGTTCGTCCCACCAGTCCAGCGTGCGGGCCGCCACGACCTTGGTGAGCAACGCGTGCACGGCGACCTTGTGCCGGGTGCGCTCGCGGCGGGTGTCGTAGGCGTCCGTCCCGAGTTCGGGAAACTCGGGTGCCAGTGCCGTGCGAAAGGTGAGCCAGAACCGGTCCTCGAACAGCACCAACGACAGCCGCTTCCCGTCGGCGGTCTCGAACAGGTCGTAGTCGCCCATCACCAGCGGGCTGTCGGCCGGTGTCGCGAGGTGCCGCAACGGCAGCAGCATGGGCGCCGTCCAGGCCGACGCGGCCTCGTGCGCGGCGACGTCGATGTGCTGGCCGCAGCGGGTGGCTCGGGCACCGGGCAGGGCGACGGCGAGGGCCAGCGCGGCGTACATCGCGGCGGCCAGGTCGGCGACCCGGCTGCCGACCCGGTCCACCCGCTCGCCTGCCCGGTGCGGCAGGGCGAAGAAGCCGGCCAGGGCCAGGAAGTTGAGGTCGTGGCCGGGCCGGTGCGCGTACGGGCCGTCCTGTCCGAAGCCGGACAGCGAACAGAGCACGATGCCGGGATTGACGGTGCGCAGGCGCTCGTAGCCCAGGCCCATCCGGTCGAGTACGCCCGGCCGAAAGCTCTCCACCACCGCGTCGGCCGTCGCCACGAGCCGGAGGAACGCGGCCACACCGTCGGCGGTGCGCAGATCGAGCGCGAGCGACCGCTTGTTGCGGTTGATGGCGGCGAATCCTTCGGCGTCGACCCGCCGGCTCGGGTCGCCGCCGTCGGGCGACTCCACCTTGACGACGTCGGCACCCAGATCCGCGAGCAGCATGGTGGCGAAGGCACCCGGAAGCAGTCTGGTGAGATCCAGGATCCGCGCCCCGTCGACCGCCGACCACGTTACCGTCATGTCGTACCCCTCGTGATCTCTCTCGCCGCGCCAACGGGCGCGGTTCGGTCGGTCAGCCGCCCATCTGCTCGATGAGGCTCTTCGGCCGCAGATCGGTCCAGTTCTCCTCGACGTAGGCGAGGCAGGCGTCACGGCTGTCTTCGCCGTGTGCGACCGTCCACCCCGCAGGCACCTCGGCGAAGTGGGGCCACAGCGAGTGCTGGCCCTCGTCGTTGACCAGCACGTAGAAACGGCCGTCGGGGTCGTCGAACGGGTTCGTCACGGTTTCCTCCATAGGTACGTCGGTCAGGGTCGGGCAGCACGCATCGGATCGCGTGCAGCGGAGCAGGCTGTCAGGTCGCGGTGCGTCGCGCGGCGGATCGACCGTCAGCGCACGGGGTGCCGCCAGCCGCGGGGGTCCGGGCCGTCGCCTCGTTGCGCGGCCGTCAGGGCGACACGCAACCGCTCGGTGATCGGGGCGCCTGCGGCGGACCCGGCGTTCCACGCGCCGTCAGCGGTGACGATGCGACGGATGCGCGTCACACCCGCGGCGGTGCCGCAGGCAAAGGCCTCCGTGATCTCGCCGCGCGCGGCACCGTCACGCCATTCCTCGAGGGCCAGGGGCCTCTCGGTGGCGCGCAGCCCGGCGTCGCGGGCGAGGGTGAGGAGCGAGTCGCGGGTGACGCCCGGCAGGATCGTGCCGGTGAGCGACGGCGTGACGACTTCGGCGGCGGCGCCGCTGCCACGGACGACGAAGACGTTCATGCCGCCCATCTCCTCGACCCAGCGCCGCTCGTTCGCGTCCAGATACAGGACCTGCTGGCACTCGTGGTCGGCGGCCTCCTGCTGTGCGAGGTAACCGGAGGCGTAGTTGCCGGCACACTTCGCCTCGCCGGTGCCGCCGAGGACGGCCCGGGTGTAGGTGTCGGTGACCCACACGGACACGCCGTCCTCCGCGGCGCCGAAGAAGTTCTCCGTCACGAAGGCCATCAGCAGGTAGCGGTAGGTGGTGGCCGGCCGCAACCCGAGGTGCGGGTCTTCCGCATACAGGATGGGGCGCAGGTAGAGACTTCGGCCCTCGGCGGCAGGCACCCAGGCCCGGTCGATCCGCACCAGTTCCTCGATGGACTCCGCGAACAGCGACTCCGGCAACTCGGGCATACTGAACCGGCGCGCCGAGCGCCGCAGGCGACTGGCGTGGTCGGCCATCCGGAACACCGATGTCTGGCCGCCGGGTGACTGGTATGCCTTGAGCCCTTCGAAGACGACCTGGCCGTAGTGCAGCCCGACCATCGCCGGGTCCAGCGGCAGGCTGCCGTACGGGCGCAGGGACGCGTGGTGCCAGCCGCGGTCGGCGGTCCAGCGGATTGTCACCATGTGCTCGGTGAACGCCTGTCCGAACGGGGAATCCCGCAGCCGGGCGTCTCTCGCAGATGGGCTCAGCAGCTCCGACGTCGCGACGCCGAAACGGCTCCAGTCGGTCGTCGTCTCGGTGCGTGCTCCAGTGCCGGCAGGGTCCAACTGATCTGCGCGACGGGACATGCGCATCACACCATGGGGGCGAAGAAGTACGTGTCGCGCCGGCTGAACAAGCCGTCCGGCGCGACTTCGAAGAAGTCGGCGAACCTCAGCCGCACGTGTTCCCCCGACTTGAGCACGCCTTCGAAGTCACCCTGAACCGCAATGGTGGTGCCGTCGCAGACCGTCGCGCGCAAGGTGTGCCGCCCGTCGGCGATCACCCGATCCGCGCGGTAGAACTCGTCGAGCGCCGCGCGGCCCTTGAACGTGTCGTATCCAGGCCGGTCATAGACAGCGTCGGGCGTAAACAGCGCGACCATCCCCGCAACGTCGCGCTTGTCGACCAATTCGTAATAGCGGCGGACACACGTCAACGCCGCTTCCGACATGACCATGCAGGAACCACTCCCCCGTAAAACCTGCTATTGGTATGGCCCGGGCGAATCTCGGCTGCCCGCTTCATGCAGCACCACAACACCGAGCCTTGGAGCTTATCGATGCATCTGAGTCTTTCGATTGCCCTGCGTCGAACTATAACGGCTGTCCGTACCGACCGGAACCCTTTTGGCGCAACGAATATGGCTTACATCGCCCTACACCGCGCCCGACGGGCGCAGCCGCGCCACGACGTCGCGCACCAGATCCTCAGTGTCCTCGTGCAGGAAAAAATGCCCGCCAGGGAAGACCCGCAGCTCGCTCGGACCGGCGGCGAACTCACGCCAGGCGGCAACCTCGTCCACCTCGACATCGGCGTCGGCGGCGCCGGCGTAGACGGTCATCGGCGCGCTGAGCAGCGCACCCGGACGGTGCCGGTACGTCTCGATCAACCGCAGGTCACTGCGGAACGCCGGAAGCACCAGCTGGCGGATGTCCTCGTCGGCGAGCAGCCACATGTCCGCCGCGCCGAGCCGGTTCATCTCCGCGACGAGCTCGTCGTCGGGCGCGCGGTGCAGTTGCCGGGTGGGCCTCCGGTTCGGCGCGGCGTTCGCCGACACGAACACGTGCGCCACCTGCACGCCGTGCAGGATCTCCAGGCGGAGCGCGACTTCGAAGGCGATCGCGGCGCCCATGCTGTGCCCGAACACGGCCACATCACAACCGAACTCGCCCTGCAGTGCGCCGGTGACCAGGTCCGCCATGCGTTGCAGGTCGTCGACGCACGGCTCGGCGAGCCGGTCCTGACGGCCGGGATACTGGACGGCGAGCAGCTCGACGTCGTGCGGCAGCAGCGCGGCCCACTCGCGGTAGGCCGCCGCGCTGCCACCGGCGTAGGGGAGGCAGACCAGCCGCAGCCGCGGCGACGAAACCGGACGGTAACGGCGCAGCCACGCCTTACCGGGTGATCGTACGGAACTGTCTGACATGGACTCCCCCGCGTTGGCGACGGCGGGCGCTGCGCGGCACCGCACCGTTCTCCGTGAATCGTGTGGGTCCGTGACGCAGGTGCGATCAGCGCCTGGGCACCAGCCCGGCCTCATAGGCGGCGATCACGGCCTGGGTGCGATCCCGGACCTGGAGCTTCGCCAGCACACTGCTGACATGTGTCTTCACGGTCTGCCGACCCAGCACGAGTCTTGCGGCGATCTCGGTGTTTGACAACCCCTGCGCCATGAGACGCAGCACCTCGCGCTCGCGGGCGGTCAACGCGGCGACCGCCGCCAGGTTACCGCCGGGCGCGGGAACGGACTGCCCAGCGGGCGGGAGGTAGGTCGCGGGGACCACCCGCGAGGAGCCGCCAGCCGCCAGCCGGATCGCGTGGGCGATCTCGCTGGCCGACGCCCGTTTGAGTAGCAGGCCGTGTGCCCCCGCCCGTAGCGCGGCGTGCACGTACGCGTCCTGCTCCAGCGTGGTGAGCATGAGGATGCGCGGCGGCGAGACGAATGCTCGCCGCACCTCGGCCGTGGCCTGGATGCCGTCCATCACCGGCATGCGCACGTCGAGCAGCACCACGTGCGGCCGCGTCGCCTTGACGGCCGCCACGACCTCGTTGCCGTCGGCGGCCTCGCCGACCACGCGCAGGTCGTCATTGGCCTCGATGAGGACCCGTAACCCGGCGCGGACCAGTTCCTCGTCGTCGACAAGAAGGACGTCGGTGCCCACGGACGACAGCCTAGTGCGTCGTCGCCGCCACCTCGTCCCGCGGCGCGTGAGGCAGCCGGATGTGCACCCGCCAGCGCTGGCCGACGGGCCCGGCGGCGAGCACCTCGCCACCGAGCAGCACGACCCGTTCGCGGATGCCGCGCAACCCGCCGGAGCGCGGCCCGGCGCCGTTCGCCCGGCGGGCCGCCGGCGGCGAGCCGGGGTGGCCCAGCGGGCTGTCGACACACAGGTCCAGCCGGTCGGCAGCGATCTCCACGCATACCGAGACCGGCGCCGCACCGCCGTGTCGCAGCGCGTTGGTGAGGCCCTCCTGCACGATGCGGTACGCCTCGCGGGAGATCACCGTGGAGAGCACGCCGACCGGACCGTTCACGGTGGCGTCGACCCGCGCACCGGTGGTGCGGGCGCCGTTCACGAGCGTGCCCAGCTCGGCCAGCGTGGGAGCGGGAGCGGCGGCGGCCGGGTCACCGCGCACAAGCGTCAGCACCCGCTCGAGGTCCTCCATCGCGCTGCGGCCGGTCCGCTCGATCGCGCCGAGCGCCTCGCCGACGAAGGCGCCGTCGCGTTCGCGGACCTCGCGCGCCGCCATCGCCTGGAGCACGATGGTGGCCAACGCGTGCCCGATCGCGTCGTGCAGCTCACGCGCGACCAGGTTCTGCTCCAGCAGCCGCTCGGCCCGCGCCTCGGCGGCGGCCACCCGCTCGGTGGGCGACGGGCCCAGCAGCCGCCGCGCACCCGCTGCCAGCAGCCTGCCGGAGAGCGCCACCGGCCAGACCGTCGCGACCGCCAGCAGCGGCACCAGCGCCAGCCAGAGCGGCGACCGGCCGGCAGGCAGGGAGACCCCGAAGAGCACCACGTCGGTGGCGCCGAGCGGGGCGGAGAGCAGCACCACCGTGGACTCCAGCATCGCGGCGGTGAAGTAGGCGACGGCCACCCCCACCTCGAGGCGCAGCAGCAGCCATGCGACGGTGCGTCCACGCGCGGACCACGACGGCTCGCCGCCGGGCAGCACGGCCGCGTCGCCGCCGAACAGCAGCAGCCGCGCCTGTGCCCGCTCCGCGTCACGCACCCGCGGCAGCAGGCCGGCCACCAGCAGCACCGGGACCGGCACCACCAGCAGCAACGCGGCGGTTCGCAGCGGCGAACCCTCCAGCCCCGGGATGACGGCCGTGCAGGCGGCGGCGAAGACGGCGGCGACCAGCATGTGCAGCCACCGGGCGTAGGTGATCGGCGTGAACAGCGGTGTCACGAATGCGGGCACGCCTCCATCATGTCATCTCCGGCCGGGCCGCCGGCCTGCGAAAACCACCCCGTGGCGGGAGCAATCTCCATCCCCGGGGGGAGCCGCGCGGCGGGCCGCTTCGCGACCATGGTGGGCATGTCTACGAGAGGCAAGGCACATGATCGAGGTACGTGAGCTGAGCAAGAGGTACGGCAAGACCCTGGCCGTCGACCGGCTCACCTTCGACGTCACCCCGGGCCAGGTGACGGGTTTCCTCGGGCCCAACGGTGCCGGGAAGTCCACCACCATGCGGATGGTCCTCGGGCTGGACCGGCCCAGTCACGGCGACATCCGCATCGACGGCAAGCGCTACGTCGACCTCGCCGAGCCGCTGCGGCACGTGGGTGCGCTGCTCAACGCGAAGGACGCGCAGGAGGCCCGGACAGCCTACGACCACCTGCTCGCCATCGCGCAGAGCAACCGCATCCCCCGGCGTCGGGTCGATGAGGTGCTGGCCATCGTGGGTCTGACCGATGTGGCCGGACGGCGTATCGGTGGGTTCTCACTCGGCATGTCGCAGCGTCTGGGCATCGCGGTGGCGCTGCTCGGCGACCCGCCGATCCTGATGTTCGACGAGCCGGTGAACGGCCTGGACCCCGAGGGCATCCTCTGGATCCGCAACCTGATGAAGGGCCTGGCCCATGAGGGCCGCACGGTCTTCGTCTCCAGCCACCTGATGAGCGAGATGGCGATCACCGCCGACCACCTCATCGTCATCGGTCGCGGCAAGCTGCTGGCCGACACCACGATGGCGGAGTTCATCAAGGTCAACGCCCGGGGCGTGGTGCGGATCCGATCTGCCGCGCAGGACCGGCTTGTGTCGTTGATGCGCGCAGAGGGCATGGAGCTCGTCGCGCACCCCGACGGCCTGATCGAGACCGACGAGCGGCACACCGCGCGGGTGGGGCAGCTGGCCGCCAACGACGCCATCCCGCTGCTGGAGCTCAGCCCGCAGCGGCCGTCGCTGGAGGAGGCGTTCATGCGCATGACCGCGAACGCGGTGGAGTTCTCCGCCGCGCCCCCCGCCGGCCGGCTGGCCGAGCGGGCTCGGCAGTTGGCCGGCAGTAGCCGGGACGAGGGAAGGTGAGGATGTCCGCGCAGGCGGTTCTCAGGTCGGAGTGGACGAAGGTTCGCTCCGTGCGCAGCCACGCCTGGACCCTGGCGGCCACGTTTGTCGTGGTGCTCGGGATCAGCGCGGCGGTCAGCAGCTTCTACGGCGAGGGTGAGAGCCTGAGCCCGGACTTCGACGCTACGGCGCTGGCGTATTTCGGCGTGAACTTCGGTCAGCTGGCGGTGATCGCGTTCGGTGTGATCGTGGTGAGCGGCGAGTACTCCAGCGGCATGATCCGCACCTCGCTGGCCGCGGTGCCGCAGCGCGGGCTCTTCCTGGCCTGCAAGCTGGCCACGGCGACCGCGGTGATGCTCGTCGTGGGTATGCTCACCAGCGTGGTGACGTTCTTCGTCACCCAGGCGCTGATGCCCAACGCGGCGTCGCTCGGCGATCCGGGCGTCGCCCGAGCGATCGTCGGCGCCGGGCTCTACCTCGCGCTGCTGGCGCTGTTCTCGATGGCGGTGACGTTCATGCTCCGCAACGCGGTGCTGGCGATGGGCGTGCTGATGCCGATGTTCTTCCTGATCTCGCCGTTCGTCGCCTCGATCGAGCAGGTCGAGCCGGTGGCGAAGTACATGCCCGACCGGGCGGGCATCCTGATCACGCAGAGCAAGCCCGCGGCGGACTCGCTCGGCCCGTGGGTCGGCCTGGGCCTCATGGCCGCCTGGGTGGCCGTCGCGATCGTCGGCGCCTGGATCGTGCTCCGCCGCCGGGACGCATAGCCCTGTGATCCTGGGCCGGCTTTGCCTTCGCGTCTGCGTGACGCGAAGGCAGAGCCGCGCTGAAAGCTAGCGACAGACGACTATGTCTTGCTAGGCTCGCCCCCACGTCATGAATGACCAACGGGGGCTCCACCGAAGCATGGTCACAGGTTGTGACCATGCGCTTCTTCGGCGTGGACTCCGAATTGTCCACTCCACGTGGCCTGACCAGGATCTACCGCGCCGATCTGCATTCTCGGGCGACCTCTGTCCGCCGAGTGTCGGCGCTTCCGACATGGCGGGGAGTCATTGCAGGCTGCGCCTTCTGTAACGGCGGTGAAATGGTCGTCTCGCATTTTCCGGTCAGTTTCGACGAAGAATACTCGGTCGGTGGCACCCCGCTGGTTTCCATCGAGGTTCCGGTGCGTGGCCGGGTGCGCCGCATCTGGCTGAAGATCGAGGCTGGCAACCAGTTCGGCTCGATCAAGGCCCGTACCGCACACGGGCTGCTCAGCACGCTGGAGACGACCGGGCGCCTCAGCCCCGGGCAGCGAGTCGTCGAGTCGTCCTCGGGCAACCTCGGCGTGGCCCTGGCCGGGCTGTGCGCGGCGCGGGGCTACCGGTGCACCCTCGTCGTGGACGCCACCGCGCCGCCGGAGAGTGTGCGCCGGATCGCCGCGTACGGCGCTGACGTCGTACAGATCGGTGACGTCAGTGGCGGCAACGCCGTGCGGGCCCGGTTGAGCAAGGTGCAGGACATCCTCCGGGCGGACCCGTCGGCGGTCTGGACCGACCAGTACCACAGCCCCGCCAACCCCGACGTGCACTACCGTTGGACGGCACCCGAGCTGGTCGGTGATCTGAGCGGCGGGCTGGACGCGGCGGCCGTCGCGGTCTCCACCGGCGGCACGCTCGCCGGGGTGTCGCGATACCTGCGCGAGCAGCACCCGGGCACCCGGGTGATCGCCGTGGACGCCGTCGGCTCGGCGGCGACCGGTGGTGGCCCGGCCCCGCGGCCGTTCAAACTCGCCGGATTCGGCTCCGGCGTACGGTCGTCGTTCCTGGCCCCGGCGGACTGGGACAGGCAGGTGAGGGTCGGCGACCTGGACGGAGCCTGGGCGTGCCGCATCCTCCGGGAACGCACCGGGCTCGCGCTCGGCGGCTCCGGCGGCGCCGCGGTGCTCGGCGCCGTGGTCGCGACCCTCAGCGATCCGGAGCTGCGCGACCTCGCCTGCATCTGCGCGGACGGCGGCGAGAAGTACGCCGCCACCGTCTACAGCAGCGCGCTGCCCGAGCCGGGGGACACACCGTCCGAACTCGCCGAGGCACTCGCCTGCCTGCGGTTGGCCCGGCCCAACTGAGGGGCCCGGACAACCGCCCACCACCACGGTCTGGCCGCGCCCACGCTGGGCTGGAGGCCGACGCCGGCCAGATCAACCGCGTCGAAGCCATGACCAGGGCTGATGGCCGCCCGCCTCGCCGGCGAGGGCGTCGGACCGCAAGGCCCCGACCGGGACGGCAGCCCGACTCCTCGACGACGAATCCCACCGGTAGTCGTTCTCCGGTGACCCGACACTCACCGACAGCCCTTCGACGCGAACGCGGAACGGCCCGCCACGGGCCCGTCCCGCGTCGCGCTGTTCAGCCTGTCTGCCCGGGTGCCGACGCACCGATCAGCACGGCCATGTTCCCCGGCTCGTGCCGGTTCTCGTACAGGGCCTGGTGCAGCGAACCGATCTCGCTGATCGGCTCGGCCACCGTCACGCACGGATCCAGCCGGCCCGCGCCGGCGAGCTGGACCATCGCCGCCGTCTCGCGGACGTTCGCCGCGTGCGAGCCCTGCAACCGCTTCTGGTGCATCCAGAGGAACCGCAGATCCAGGTCCCCGTTGTAGCCACTCGTTCCGGCGCAGGTCACCACCATGCCCGCGTTGTCGCACAGGTACACCGACGTCGGCAGCGTGTCGCGGCCCGGGTGCTCGAAGACGATCCGCGGGTTGCGGCGCTCACCGAGCACCTCCCAGAACTTGCGTCCGAAGGCCCGCACGCCGGCCATCCACCTCGCGTACTCCGGCGTGTCCTGGTCGGGCATCCGGCCCCAGTGGTCGAACTCGGACCGGTCGATCACCCCGACCGCGCCCAGCCGCCGGCAGTGCTCGGCCTTGGCCTCGCTGGACACCACAGCGACCGGCCGGCCACCGAACTGGCTCACCAACTGGATCGCCATCGACCCCAGACCGCCCGCGCCGCCCCACACCAGCACCGGGTCACCGGGTTGCACCGTGTGCGGGTGCCACCCGAACAGCTGTCGGTAGGCGGTCGCCGCGCAGCCGATCATCGCGCCGGCGCCCTCCCACGTCAGAGCGGGCGGCTTGGCATAACACTGGTACTCGTCGACCAGGCAGTACTGCGAGAAGGCCCCGAAGTTGCTCTCGTAGCCCCAGGCGACCTGGGATCGCGAAGCGGTCGGATCCACCCCGAGACGGATGTCGGGCGCGGACTCGTTCCATTGCAGGCCACCGAAGATGACATGGTCGCCCACGCGGAACTGGGTGACCTCGGAGCCGACGGCGTAGACCACACCGGAACCCTCGGTGCCGGCGATGTGGAAGTCGTGCGGGTCGCCCTTCTTCTGCCGAAGGGCGATCACGTCGGCGGGTGCGCCGAGCGCCGCCCACACGCCGTTGTAGTTGATGCCGGCCGCCATGACCGAGACCAGGACCTGCTTCGGGCCGACCGGCGGCACCTCGACGACCTCGATCTCGAACGCCTTCGCCGGCTGGCCGTACCGGCTGCGGCGGATCAGTGCCGCGTGCATGAATCGCGGAACCTCGCCCAACGGCGCGGTCGTACCCAGGTCATGAAGCTCCTGCATCGGTCACATCCCTTCTCGTACGGTGTGGAAGCCGGTCGCCGAGCCTCTCGACGACGACGGCGAGAGCTTCCGGACGCAGCAGGTCGCTGTGCGCGAACGGCAGCGCGTGGCCGGTCATCCGGCCGGTGACGAACGGCTTCCACCGGGCCACCGCCGCGCCCGGGTCGGTCCCGTCCGCGACGAACAGGTGCAAATCGCCGTCGAAGGCCTCTGGCCGGTACGACCGGCGAAGGCGCAAGCCGGCGCGGAACGTCTCGAGCACGGTCTCCACCCGGTCCGCGAGCAGGTCGCCCAGCGGCCCGCCGCGCTCCCGGAGTTCCTCGGCGGCCCGGGCCACGGTCAGCCCTTCCGTCCCGGTGGAGTCGAGTGTGACGTCCGCGGCCTCCAGCAGCACCGGTAGGACGTCCTCGGAAGCGGGCACGACGATGTCGTCCCCGTCGCGCGCCGGGAACGCGTCCAGCAGCGCCAGCAACTCGACCCGCTCCCCCGTCGCCTGCAACGCCGTCGCCATGGCGTGTGCCACCAGGCCGCCGAAGGACCAGCCGATGAGGTGGTAGGGCCCGTGCGGCTGGACCGCCCGCAGCTGCGCCACGTAGTCGGCGGCCATCTCCGCCACGTCGGCCGGTTGATACCCGGCAGTGCTGTAGGCGCGGGCCTGGAGCCCGTACACCGGCTGACCGGGCGGCAGGTGACGCAGCAGCCCGTAGTAGCGCCAGCTCAGGCCACCACCGGCGTGCACGCAGAACAGCGGCGGCCGGTCACCCGCGGCCCGCAGCGGGAGCAGCACGGCGAAGCTGTCGGCCGTGCCGGCCGCCGCGTCGTCCAGCGCCTCGGCGACCCGCGCCGGGGTGGGCCCGGCGAACAGCGCCTGGATGCTCAGCCCCGCGCCGAAGACCGTTCGCAGCCGGGTCAGCAACGCGGCGGCGAGCAACGAGTTGCCGCCCAGCCCGAAGAAGTCGTCGTCCAGCTGCACCCGCTCGATGCCGAGGACCTCCGCGAAGACCGCGCACAGCAGCACCTCGCGTGGGGTACGCGGTGACCGGCCCGCCCCGCCACCGACCGACGGCACCGGCAACGCGGCGCGGTCCAGCTTGGCGTTGCTGGTCAGCGGCAACCGCTGCAGCGTCACGAACGCCGAGGGCACCATGTAGTCGGGCAGCGACCCGCGCAGGTGCTCCACGAGCACCGGTGACTCCGGCACCGTGGCGCCGGGCGCCGCCACCAGGTAGGCCACGAGCCGCCGGTCGCCCGGCCGGTGCTCCTGGGCCAGGACGGCGGCCTGCCCGATCGCGGGGTGGCCGGTCAGTGCGGTCTCGATCTCGCCGGTCTCGATCCGGAAACCGCGGATCTTCACCTGGTCGTCGACCCGGCCGACGAACTCGAGTCGCCCGTCCGACCGCCACCGGACCAGGTCGCCGGTCCGGTACATCCGGGTGCCGGGCGGCCCGAAAGGATCGGCCGGGAACCAGCGCGCCGTCGTGGCCGGATCCCGCTCGTAGCCCTGCGCCAGACCGGATCCGGCGAGGTACAGCTCTCCCGCGACGCCGACCGGCACCGGGCGGACGAACGCGTCGAGGACGTAGCCGCGCATGTTGTCCAGCAGCCGGCCGATCGGCACGGTGTCGCCCACCGGGTCGCCCTGGCGCATCGCGTGGTGTACCGCGAAGACCGTCGCCTCGGTCGGCCCGTAGCCGTTGGTCACCACGGTCTGCGGGCACGCCGCGAGCACCGCGCGTACCGCGTCGGCGGAGACCACGTCGCCACCGGTGCGGACCTCGCGCAGACCCGCGAAGCAGGCCGGATCCTCCTCGGCCAGCAGCCGGAACAGCCCGGCCGACAGCCACAGGCCGGTGATCCGCTCGCCGACGACCAGGTCTCGCAGCACCGCGGTGTCCAGCGCTTGTGGCGGGGCGACGACGACCTCGCCGCCGTTGAGCAGCGGCACCCACCATTCCAGCGTCGAGGCGTCCCAGGCGTGCGGTGAGTGGAACAGCACGCGCTCCTGGCTGCCGGTACGCCAGCACCGGTCGGTCGCCAGCTCGACGACGTCGCGGTGGGTGACCGCAGCCCCCTTCGGCAGCCCCGTCGAACCCGACGTGTACATGACGTAGGCGACCTGGTCCGGCGCGACCGGCGGCAGGGCGTCGGGACCGGACGTGTGGCCGGTGTCGGCGAGATCGTCGAGCGTCACCGGGACGACCGTCACCCGGCCGTTCAGCCCGGCGAGCCAGTCGTCTGTGCGGTCGGCACCGGTGAGCAGGAACGGCGCCGCGGTCTCGCCCAGGATCAGCCGCTGCCGGGCGGCGGGGTGTTTCGGGTCGAGCGGGACGTACGCACCGCCCGCCCGGCCGACCGCGAGCGCGGCGACCACCAGCTCGACCGAGCGCTCGAACAGCAGCCCCACCCGCTGGTCCGGCCGCAGGCCCAGGCCGACGAGGCGGCGAGCCAGCCGGGTGGCGGCCGAGTCGAGTTCCCGGTAGGTCAGGGCGTGCCCGCCCAGCTTCAGCGCGGGCGCGTCCGGCCGCTCTGCCGCCACCCGCGCGAAGGCGTCGGTGATCGTCTGCGGGCCGTCGCCGACCGGCTGTCGCGTGGCGTTCCACTCGACCAGCAGGGTGTGCCGTTCGGTCTCGTCGAGCAGGGCGAGACGGCCCACCGGCTGGTCCCAGTCGGCCGCGGTGGCCGCCAGTACTCGCTCCAGCCGTCCCAGCAGCTCTCTGGCGGTCTCCGCAGAGAACAGGTCGCACCGGTAGTCCAGCCGCAGCCGCAGCCCGCCACGGGCCGGTGAGGCGGCCACGACCACCGGGTAGTGCGCGGAGTCACGGCCGTCGACCCGGGTGACCCGGAGGCCCTCCGGCGTGCCCGTGGCGTCGTCCCCGGCGGCGTCGATCGGGTAGTTCTCGAACACGAACGCCGTGTCGAACAGGTCACCGATGCCGGCCAGCCGCTGGATGTGCGCCAGGCCGAGGTGCTGGTGCGGGGTCAGTTCCGACTGTTCGTCCTGCACCCGCCGCAGCGCCTGCGGCCACGGCACGCCCGGGTCGAGGCGCACCCGGACCGGCACGGTGTTGATGAACAGACCGACCATCCTCTCGATGCCGGGCAGCTCCGGCGGCCGGCCGGACACGGTGGCGCCGAACACGACGTCCCGCCGGCCGGTCAGCCCGCCCAGCACGACCGCCCAGGCGGTCTGGAGCACGGTGTTGAGGGTCACCCCGGTCGCGGCGGCCCGACGTTGCACCGCCGTGGCGACATCGGCTGGCAGGTCGGCGAGGAGTCGCTCGGGCAGCCGGTCGGCCGGGCCGGGATCGGGCCGGCTGAGCCGGGTCGCCTCGGTGACGCCGGACAGCGCCTGACGCCAGGCCGCCTCGGTGCCGGCTCGGTCCTGCCCGGCGAGCCAGCGCAGGTAGCGGCGGAAGTCCACGGCCGGCGGCAGGCCGGCGGCCGACCCTCCAACGGCGTAGAGCCCCACCAGGTCGCGCAGCAGCAGCGGCGCCGACCAGCCGTCGAAGAGGATGTGGTGGTTGGTGAGGACCAATCGGTACCGCCGGTCGGCGATCCGCGCGAGCAGCAGGCGCAGCAGCGGCGGACGGTCCGGGTCGAAACCGGCCGCGCGTTCGGCCGCCGCCAACCGGTCCAGCGCGGCGTCGCGCTCCCCGTCGGGCAGGGATGTGACGTCGACCTCGGTCCACGGCAGCTCGACACGCTCGCGCACGTACTGCACCGCGGCGCCATCGATCAGGTATCGGAATCCGGCGCGCAGGTTCGGGTGGCGCTCCAGCAACGCCGCACCGGCCGCCCGCAGCGCCGCCGGGTCGAGGTCGCCCTCGCAGTCCACGGCGAGCTGCACCAGGTACGGGTCCGGCCCGTCGCCGCGGTGGTGGAGGTGGAAGAGCAGGCCCTCCTGCAGCGGCGCGAGCGGCAGCACGTCGGCCAGCCCGGCCGGGTCTTCCTGCAGCGCGTCGAGGTCCTGCTGGGTGAGGTCGACGAGCGGGAAGTCCGATGGGGTGTGCCCACCGTCGCCGGGCCGGCCGGCGCACTCCACCAACGCGGTGAGCGCCGCGTGCCACAGCTCGGTCAGCTCCCGCACCTCGGCGGCGTTGAACATGCCCGCCGGCCAACTCCAGCGGCTGAGCAGCCGGGGACCGCCGGCGTCGTCGCGGGTGATGGCGCTGATGTCCAGTACGTGCGAGACGGCCAGGCCGGGATCGCTGCCGGGCAGCCGGAGTTCGTCGGCGGGGGCCGGCGACCAGCCGGTGCCGGTGCCGACGGACGCGGCACCACCGGAACGGCCGAGGTAGTTGAAGCCGATCTGCGGCCCGGCGAGCGGGGCGAGCACCGCGGCGGTGTCCGGGTTGAGGTGGCGCAGCAACCCGTAGCCCAGGCCGTTGTCCGGCAGCGCACGCAGGGTCTCCTTGACGCGCTTGAGGAGCGTGCCGGCGTCGGACGCACCATCCGGGTCGATGCCGCCGAGGTCCACCGCGACCGGGTACATCGTGGTGAACCAGCCCACGGTGCGGGTCACGTCCAGACCCGCACCCGCGTCCTCGCGGCCGTGGCCCTCGACGTCGACGAGCACCGCCGATGCGACGGTGCCGCGCCGTTGCCGCCACCGGGCCACGGCCAGGGCGAGCCCGGTCAGCAGGACCTCGTTCGGCTGCGCGTGGAACGCGGCCGGGACGGACGTGAGCAACGCAGCGGTGACCTCGGCCGGCAGCTCGGCGGTGACGGCCTGCGCCGTGCCGCGCACGTCGCGGCCGGGATCGAGCGCCCGGGCACCGAGCGGCGGCTCCGGACGGGCCAGCATCCGCGACCACAGCGGCAATTCGGCCACCCGCCGCGGATCGTGCGCCGCCTCGCGCAACGCCAACGCCCAGCGGCGCAGCGAGGTGGGCACCGGCGGGAGCACGACGGGCTCGTCACCGGTCGCCGACTCCCACGCCGCAGCCAGGTCCGGCAGCAGGACGCTCCAGGAGACCCGGTCGACGACGAGGTGGTGCGCAACGATCAGCAGCCGGCCCGGCGTCTGCGGCCCGGCGTCGAACCAGACGACCTCGGCGACCGCGCCGGCGTCCGGGTCGAGCCGGCGGCGGGCCGCCTCGCCGTGGGTGCCGAGCGCCTCGCGCAGGGCTGCCGCGTCCAGGCCCACCACGTCGACCCGGCGCACCCGGTCGGCGGCGGCCACGCTGCCGCGCGGCCCGACCGACAGTTCCCAGGCGTTCGGACGCCGGTGCAGGCGGATCCGCAGCGCGTCGTGGTTGTCCACGACGGCCTGCACCGCGCGGGTGAGCCGGTCCAGCCCGATACCGCCCGGAACCCGCAGCAGCCGCGACTGGTTCAGGCCCTCGACGGGGCCGGTGAGCCCGCGCAGCCACGACACGATCGGCGTCGGCGGCACCGTGCCGGTGCCGTCGTCGGCCGCCGCGTCCGGCGGGTCGGCCTCGGTGACGACAGCGGCGAGGGCGGCGACGGTCTGGTGCCGGAAGATGTCGCGCGGGGTGAACAGCAGTCCGGTGGCGCGCGCCCGGCTGACCAGCTGGATGGCGACGATGCTGTCGCCGCCGATCGCGAAGAAGTTGTCGTCCACGCCGACCCCGTCCAGCCCCAGCACGCCGGCGACGAGCGCGCAGAGCTGCGCCTCGCGACCGTCGGCGGGCTCCCGCCGGGTGCCGGAGGGGTCGCGGAGCGCGGGCAGGGCGGCCCGGTCGACCTTGCCGTTGACTGTCAGCGGTAGTTCGGGCATGCGCACGAAGGCCGACGGGACCATGTAGTCGGGCAGCATTCCGGCCAGGTGGGCACGCAGCTCCGGCTCACCCGGGTCGGCGCCCGGGCGCGCGACGACGTAGGCGACCAGGCGCCGGTCGCCGGAAGCACCCGCTCGCACCAGCACGAGCGCCTGCGCCACACCCGGCGCGGTGGCCAGTGCCGCCTCGATCTCGCCCAGCTCGATCCGGAAGCCGCGCAGCTTCACCTGGTGGTCGGCCCGGCCGAGGAAGTCCAGCTGGCCGTCGGCGCGCCGGCGGACCAGGTCGCCGGTGCGGTACATCCGCTCGCCCGGCCCGCCGAAGGGATCGGCGACGAACCGGTCCGCGGTGAGCCCGCTCTGTCCGAGGTAACCCCGGGCAAGGTTGATGCCGGAGAGGTACAGCTCGCCCGGGACCCCGGCCGGGACCGGGTTCAGGTGGGCGTCGAGGACGTACGCCCGGGTGTTGGGCAACGGCCGTCCGATCGGCGGCACACCCGCCCGCGCCTCGAGGGGTTCGGTCATCGTCGCGCAGACCGTCGCCTCGGTGGGTCCGTACGCGTTGAACATCCGCCGTCCCGCGGCCCAGCCGGCCGCCAGATCGGCCGGCGGTGCCTCACCGACGACGGCCAGCGTGCGCACGGACGGCAGGCTGCCGACGGAGAGCCTGCTGAGCACCGCGGGCGGCAGCGTCACGTGGCTGACCTGCCGCTCGGCGATCAGCTCCGGAAGGTTGGCCAACTGCACGAGCCGGTCGGCGATCCCCAGCACGATGCACGCGCCCGAGACCAGCGGCGCGCACAGCTCCGACAGCGCGGAGTCGAAGCTCAGGGATGCGAACTGGAGCAGCCGTGCGCCGGGACCGAGGTCGTACGCGACCTTGCGGGTCAGGACCAGATTGGGAATGCCTCGATGGGTCAGCACGACCCCCTTGGGGCGGCCGGTCGACCCGGAGGTGTAGATGACGTAGGCGGGATGGTCGGCAGTCAGCGGCGCCGTTCGGTCGGCGTCGGTCAGGTCGCTGTCCGCCCGGGCGGCGAGGTCGGCACGCACGCCCGCGTCGTCGAGCAGGAGCCGGTGGGCGGCGGTGACGGGCAGTTGCCCCGCGACCGCTGAGGTGGTGACCAGCACGGCCGGCGTGGCGTCGGTGAGCATCAGTGCGATGCGCTCGGCCGGATAGTCCGGATCGATCGGCAGGTAGGCCGCACCGCTCTTGAGCACCGCCAGCACGGCAACGACCATGTCGACCGAGCGCGGCACGGCGAGCGCGACGAGCTGCTCCGGTCCGGCCCCGTGGTCGCGCAGCAGGCGGGCGAGGCGGTTGGCGCGGGCGTTGAGCTCGGCGTAGGAGACCACCTCGGTGCCGAACTCCACCGCCGGCGCGGCTGGCGTGTGGGCGGCCTGCGCCTGGACCAGGTCGGGCACGAGGACGTCCGGTGCCGGACTGGCGGCGTGCTGCCACTCGGCGAGCAGTTCCCGGCGCTCGTCGGCGTCGAGCAGGTCCACCGCGCCGATCCGCTGATCGGGTTCCCGCAGGACGGCGTCGAGCAGGCGTACGAACCGGGAAGCGATCGTCTGTGCGGTGCCGCGTTCGAACAGGTCCTCGGCGTAGGCGAGGGTGCCGGTCATCCCGGCGGGCCGGCCGTCGGCGCCGGAGCTCTCGGCCAACCGCACCGACAGGTCGAACTTCGCCGACGTGGGCCCGGTTCCGGTGTCGAGCTGGTCGCTCTCGGCCCTGAGGCCGGCGGAGTCGAGGCTGGGCGCGAGGGCGGCGGGGGCGCTCGCCGGTTGCAGCGACAGCATGACCTGGAAGAGCGGATGCCGCGCCAGGGACCGCACCGGGTTGAGTACCTCCACCAGACGCTCGAACGGCAGATCCTGATACCCGTACGCCGCCAGGTCGGCCTCCCGCACCCGGCCCAGCAACTCCCGGAACGACGGATCCCCACCCGTGTCCGTCCGCAACACCACCGTGTTGACGAAGAACCCCACCAACTCGTCGAGCGCATCGTCGGACCGGCCCGCCACCGGCGTACCGATCGGCACGTCCGACCCCGCGCCCAACCGGGTCAGCAACGCCGCCAGCGCCGCCTGCACCACCATGAACACACTCGTCCCCGTCGACCGCGCCACGGCGGTCGCCCGGGCGTGCAGCCCGGCGTCGAGGACGAGCGGGACGGTGCCGCCGCGGTGGGACAGCGCCGCGGGCCGCGGGTGGTCGAAGGGCAGCGTCAGCTCCTCGGGCAGCGCGGCCAGGGTCTTGGTCCAGTAGGCCAGCTGCTGGGCGATCGGGCTGTCCGGGTCGCTCTCACTGCCCAGCCACCGGTGCTGCCAGAGCGCGTAGTCGGCGTACTGCACCGGCAACGGCTGCCATCCGGGGGCATTCCCGGTGCGCCGGGCGGCGTAGGCCTCGGCCAGGTCACGCGCGAGCGGCCCGGCCGACCAGCCGTCGGTGGCGATGTGGTGACAGGTCACGACGAGCAGGTGCTCGAGCGGGCCGAGGGCCACCAGAGCGGCGCGCACCGGCGGCTCGGCCGCCAGGTCGAAGGCGCGGTCGAGCTGTTCGCGGACGCAACGATCGGCGTCGCCCGGCGCGGGGTGCAGCACCGGAAGGGCGGGGACGGCCGCCGTGGCAGGCAGGACCACCTGGAACGGCTCCTGATCGATCTCACGGAAGACCGTTCGAAGGCTCTCGTGCCGGGCCGCCACGTCGGCGAACGCCTGCCGCAGCGCGTCGGCGTCGAGGTCGCCGCGCAGCCGCAGCACCATCGGCACGTTGTAGGTGGCGCTCGGCCCCTCCAACTGGTTGATCAGCCAGAGCCGACGCTGGGCGTAGGACAGCGGGATCCGCTCCGGCCGCGCCACCACCTCGAGGGGCGGGCGGGCCGGCGCCCCACCGGTCAGCCTGCGGGCCAGCGCCGCCACCGTGGGGGTCTCGAAGACCTGGCGGACCGGCACCTCCTCGCCGAAGGCCGAGCGGATCCGGCTCACCAGCCGGGTCGCCGCCAGGGAGTGACCGCCCAACTCGAAGAAGTTGTCGTCGACGCCGACCCGGGCCACCCCCAGCACCTCGGCGAACAGCGTGCAGAGCAGGTCCTCACGCGGATCGGACGGGCCCCGCCCGGACGGTGCGGACGGCAGCTCGGGTACGGGCAGGGCCTTGCGGTCGAGCTTGCCGTTCGCGTTGAGCGGCAACGCGTCCAACCCCAGGAACGCCGCGGGGACGAGCTGCTCCGGCAGCGTGCGCCGCAGGTGCCGGCGAAGCTCGGCCGGCGACGGCAGCGTGGCGCCGGCTGCCGGGACCGCGTAGCCGACGAGACGATCGGCGTGCACGGCGACGGCGGCCCGGTCCACCGCCGGGTGCGCGGCCAGAACCGTCTCGATCTCGCCCAGCTCGATCCGCACACCGCGGACCTTGACCTGGTCGTCGGCGCGGCCGGCGAAGAAGAGGTCACCCTCGGCGTCGCGTCGCGCCAGGTCCCCCGTGCGGTACATGCGGGCGCCGGGCGGACCGTAGGGGTCGGCGACGAACCGACCCGCGGTCAGACCGGGCCGCCGGTGGTAACCACGGGCGACCCCGACGCCGCTGATGTACATCTCACCGACGACCCCCGCGGGCACCGGCTGGAGGCAGGCATCGAGCAGGCGCACGGTGACGCCGTCGTTGGGCCTGCCGATCGGCGTGCCGCCCGCGTTCGCCGGCGTCAGCCGGCCCAGCGTGCAGTGGATCGACGCCTCGGTCGGCCCGTAGGTGTTGAACATCCTCCGGCCGCCGGCCCACCGCTGCGCGAGCGCGGGCGGGATGGCCTCGCCGCCGACGAGCAGCGTGTGCAGGCCCGGCACCCGGTCCCGGTCGACCAACGCCAGCACCGACGGCACCAGGACGGCCAGGTCGACGTCGTGCCGCTGGATGAGCTCCGCCAGGTCCTCGCCGGAGACCATCGCCTGGGCCGGGCCGAGGCACAGGGTGGCACCGGACCCGAGGGCGATGAACGTCTCCCAGACGGAGTTGTCGAATCCGGCCGAGGCGTGCTGGAGCACGGTCCGGCCGGGACCCGCGCCGAACGCCCGTACGGACGCCTCGATGATCGGCACGACAGTGCGGTGCTCGACGACGACGCCCTTGGGGCGGCCGGTCGAACCGGACGTGTAGATCACGTACGCCGGGTTGGCGGGGTGACGCTCTACCGTGGGTTCGCCGGTGGGCAGCCGGGTCAGATCCTCACGGTCGAGGACCAGGACCGCACGGTCCGCGATCCGCGGCCACCGGTCGGCGACTTCGGCGGCGGTGACCAGCAGGACGGGATCCGCGTCGGAGAGCAGATAGGCGATCCGCTCCGGCGGGTGCTCGGTGTCCAGCGGCAGGTACGCGGCGCCGGTCTTCAGCGTGGCGAGGATGGCGACCACCAGGTCGACCGAGCGGGGCACGGCGACGGCGACGGTCTTCTCCGGCCCGGCGCCGCGGTCGGCAAGCGCGTGCGCCAGCCGGTTCGCCCGCCGCACCAGCTCGGCGTAGGTCACCTCGGTCTCGCCGTACACCACGGCGACCGCGTCGGGCGTGCGGCTGGCCTGCGCGGTGACGAGGCCGTCGAGGGTCGACGTCCGCTCACGCACCGCTTCGGCCGCGGCGGTGAGCAGGTCCCGCTCCGGTGCGGTGAGCACGTCCAGCGCGCCGATCCGGGCGGCCGGGTCGGTGACGAACGCGCGCAGCACCCGGACGTACCGCTGGAGCATGGTGTCCACGGTGGAGGCGTCGAAGAGGTCGGCGCTGTACTCCACGACGCCCTCGATCCCCTCGGCCTGCCCGCCGGAGCCCCGCCGCTCCCCCATCGCGAACGACAGGTCGAACTTCGCCACGTCGGCAGCTCCGGCCACCGCGCTGAGGCTCAGCCCGGGCAGCTGGATGCTCGCCTCGGGGGTGTTCTGCAACGACAGCATGACCTGGAACAACGGGTGCCGGGAGAGGGAGCGTGCCGGGTTGAGCACCTCGACGAGCCGTTCGAAGGGCAGGTCCTGGTGCTCGTACGCGGCCAGGTCGGTCTCCCGGACGCGGGCGATCAGCTCCTGCGCGCTCGGGTTGCCGGCGGTGCTCGTGCGCAGCACCAGGGTGTTGATGAAGAAGCCGACGAGGTCGTCCAGGGTGCTGTCGGTCCGCCCGGCGATCGGGCTGCCGACCGGGATGTCGGTGCCGGCGCCGAGCCGGGTCAGCAGCGCGGCGAGGCCCGCCTGCAACACCATGAAGAGGCTGGCCTTGTTCCGCCGGGCCAGGACGCCGAGCTGCTTGTGCAGTTCCGCGTCGAGGGTGAATCGGATCTTGCCTCCCTGGTACGACGACACTGCCGGACGGCGCCGGTCGACCGGAAGGTCCAGTTCCTCGGGGAGCCCGGCGAGGACGGTGGTCCAGTAATCGCGCTGCCGGGCGATCGGGCTGTCCGGATCGTCCTCGTCGCCGAGCCACTCCCGCTGCCAGGCCGCGTAGTCGGCGTACTGGACAGGGAGCGCCGGCAGGTCGGCGACCCGGTCGTCGCGCCGCGCGGTGTAGGCGAGGGCGAGGTCGCGGGCCAGCGGCCGCATCGACCAGCCGTCGCCGGCGATGTGGTGCAGCACCGCGACGAGCACGTGCTCGCCCGGGCCCGTGGCCAACAGCACCGCCCGCAGGGGCAGCTCCTCGGCGAGCCGGAACCCGCGCCGGATCAAGGCCTGTACCTCGGCCGCCACGCCGCCGGGCCCCGGCTCGGCCAGCGGAAGCGCCACCATCCCCGCCGCCCGTGCCGGGTCGAGGATGAGCTGCCGCGGCTCGCCGTCGGCCTCCGGGAACAGTGTGCGGAGACTCTCGTGCCGCACGACCACGTCGCGCAGCGCGGCGAGCAGGGCGTCGCGGTCGAGGTCGCCGCGTAGCCGCAGCACCATCGGGATGCTGTACAGCGGGCTCGCGCTCTCCAGCTCGTTGAGGAACCACAGCCGGCGCTGCGCGAAGGACAACGGCACGGTGCCCGTGCGCGGCACGGCCACGACCGGCGCCCGGCCTCGCCCCGCCGACTCGGCGAGCCGGCGGGCCACGCCCGCGGCCGTCGGCGTCTCGAACAGCGCCCGGATCGGCAGCTCCGCGCCGAACGTGGCCCGGACCCGGCCGACCAGCCGGGTCGCCGACAGCGAGTGCCCGCCCAGCTCGAAGAAGTTCTCGTCCACGCCGACCCGGCCGATGCCGAGCACCTCGGCGAACAGACCGCAGAGGATCTCCTCCTGCGGGTTGCGCGGCGGACGCGCCTCGGCCAGCCCGCCCACGACCGGCACCGGCAGGGCCCGCCGGTCCACCTTGCCGTTGGGGGTCAGCGGCAGCTCGTCCAGGGCGACCACGGTCTGCGGCACCATGTACTCGGGAAGGCTCTCACCGACGAACCGGCGGACCTCGGCGGCCACCGGCCGGTGCCCGTCGCGCCCGACCACGTACGCCACCAGGCGCCGGTCGCCCGGCAGGTCCTCGCGCACGATCACGGCGGCGCGGGCGATGCGGGGATGGCGGCTCAGCGTGGCCTCGATCTCGCCCGGCTCGATCCGGAAGCCGCGCACCTTCACCTGGTCGTCGACGCGGCCGACGAAGTCGAGCGTGCCGTCGGCGTTCCACCGGACCAGGTCGCCGGTGCGGTACATGCGGGAGCCGGCCGGTCCGAACGGGTCGGCGACGAACCGTGCCGACGACAGGGCGGCGCGGCGCAGGTATCCGCGCGCGACCCGGTCCCCGGCGAGATAGAGCTCACCGACGGCGCCGGCGGGCAGCAGCCGAAGGCCGCTGTCGAGGACGTAGCAGCGGGTGTTCGGCAGCGGGCGGCCGATCGGCACGGCGCCCGCCGGGACCGGCGCACCGGCCGGGATGCGGTGTTCGGTGGCGCTGACGGTGGTCTCGGTCGGGCCGTAGACGTTGAGGACCGCGACGTCCGGATGCTGCTGCCGCCAGTCGTCGAGCTGAGCGCCGGTCAGCGGTTCGCCGGCCAGCAGCAGCTCCTGCGTCGGTGCCAGGTCGACCGCCGCGGACTGCATCAGCGTCAGGTGGCTCGGGGTGCCCTTGAACAGCGTCCAGCCGGAGGGCCGAGTGGGGTGCGCGCGATCCGGGACCGCGTCCTCGATGGCGGCCAGGCGGACGCAACCACCCGTCACCAGCGGGGTGTGCAGTGCGGTCACCGACATGTCGAACGACACCGACGAGTGCATCAGCGCCACCCCGGCGGCCGACGGGTAGGCGGCGGCCGCGTGCCCGAGGTAGTCGGCCAGCATCCGGTGTTCCACGACGACGCCCTTGGGCCGACCCGTCGAGCCGGACGTGTAGATCACGTACGCGGGGTGCCGGTCGAGCAGCATGGCGGTGCGGTCGGCGTCGGTCAGGTCACCGTCGTCCGCGGCGTCGACCTCGGCCGCGACGGCGGGATCGTCGACGGCGACGACGGGTACGTCGGCCAGCCGCCAGCGGGCGGCGACCTCCCGCGTCGTGAGGAGCACGACCGGCGCGGCGTCGGCGGCCATGAACGCGGCCCGCTCCGCCGGGTAGTCCGTGTCCAGGGGCAGGTACGCGGCGCCGGTCTGGGTGATCGCGTGCAGCGCCACCACGAGGTCGGTGCCGCGGGGTACGGCGAGCGCGACGATCCGCTCCGGTTCGGCGCCACGGGCGACGAGTACCCGCGCCAGCCGGTTCGCCCGGCGGCGTAGCGCGTCGTAGGTCACGGCCTCGGTCGCATCGACGAGCGCGATGGCGTCCGGGGTGCGGTGGGCCTGGGCGAGCAGCAGGCCGGGCAGGGTACGGCCCGGGCTGTCCACGCGCGACGGCCCGGCGCCGGCGTCGAGCATGCGGCGGCGTTCGGCGGCGAGCAGCGGCTCGATGGCGGCGACCCGGGCGGCGGGATCGCCGGCGAAGCGGGACAGCACCCGCGCCAGCCGGTCCAGCAGCCCGTCGACGGCCTCCGGTGTGAAGAGGTCGGGCCGGTAGTTCATCCGCAGGTGCAGCCGGGCGCCCGGTACGGCGGTGAGGCTGAGCGGGTAGTGCGAGACGGTACGGCCGGGCACCGCCTCGATCCGCAGTCCGGTGTCCGCGATGTCGGGTGCCGTCGGCAGGGCCGGATAGCTCTCGAACGCCACCGCGGTGTCGAAGAGCTCCTCGGCTCCGACCATCTGCTGGATGTCGGCGAGGCTGAGGTGCTGGTGCGCCATCAGCGCCGACTGCTCCGCCTGCACCCGCCGCGCCAGATCGCCGAGGGTGTCCGCGGCGTGCGGCCGGATCCGGACCGGCACGGTGTTGATGAACAGGCCCACCATCCGCTCGACGCCGGGGACCTCCGGCGGGCGTCCGGCCACGGTGGCGCCGAAGCAGACGTCGTCGCGGCCGGTGGCCGAGCGCAGCAGCAGCGCCCAGGCGCTCTGCACGACGGTGTTGACGGTGACGCCGATCCCGCGGGCGACCGACGCCAGCGCTTTGGTCTCCGCCTCGGGCACCTCGATCGAGGTCGACTCCGGCCGCAGTGGCCGACGGGCCCGGTCGGCGGGGGCGAGCAGGGTCGGCCCGTCGAGGCCGTCGAGGGCCTCCCGCCAGCGGGCTTCGGCCTCGATGCGCTCGTGACCGGCGAGCCAGGCGAGGAACTCGCGGTAGCGGCCGGCCGGCGGCAGTCGCCGCCCGTCGCCGTGCCGGTACAGCAGGAAGAGTTCCTCCATCAGGATGGGGCGGGACCAGCCGTCGACCAGGATGTGGTGGGTGCTGACGATGAACCGGTGCTGCTGCGGGCCGGTGCGCAGCAGGGTGAACCGCAGCAGTGGCGCCCGCCCCAGGTCGAAGCGGGTCCGCCGGTCCTCCCGGGTGAGCCGGTCGGCCTCGGCCGCGATCTCCGCTTCGGGCAGGCCGGTCAGGTCGACCTCGCGCCAGGGCGTGTCCACCTCGGCGAGGATCACCTGCACAGGCTCGCGCAGACCCTCATGGCAGAAGGCCGCCCGCAGGTTGTCATGGCGGCGCAGCAGCACACCGGCGGCGGCGCGCAGGGCGGCGCTGTCCAGCGGCCCGGTGATGTCCAGGACCGTCTGCACCATGTAGACGTCGGGCGCGTTCTCGTCGAAGAGCGTGTGGAACAGCAACCCCTTCTGCAGCGGCGCCAGCGGCAGCAGGTCGGCGGCGCCCGGGTGCTGGCCGAGCAGCTGGGCGATCTCGTCGGCACCCAGCGTGACGAGCGGGAAGTCCGACGCGGCGCGGGCGGCGACGCCGACGCCCGGCGCGGCCGCCCGGTCCACCAACGCGCGGGCCGCACGCTGCCAGAGTTCGCCCAGCTCGCGGACGTCCGCCTCGCCCAGCAGCGTCTGCGGCCAGGTCAACGAGGTGATCAGCCGGGGGCCGTCCGACCCGTCCTGGGCGAAGAGGTTCAGCTCGATCGCGTGGGCAGGGGGCAGCTCGCCGCCCCGGTCGGTGCCGAGCGCGGCGAGCGCCGGGTCGGGCTGCCATTCCCCGCCGCCGTCCGCGGAGCCGGAGCCGATACGGCCGAGGTAGTTGAAGCCGATCTGCGGGCGCGGCGAACCGGCCAGCCGCGCGCCGGCGGCCGCGCCGCCGTAACGCAGAATGCCGTAGCCGAGGCCGTCGTCGGGCAGCCCGGCCAGCAGGTCCTTGACCGCGGCCACCGTACGGTCCAGCGCCTGCGGTGCCCACCGGCCGGTCGCGTCGGCCGGGGCGCCGGTGAGGCGGACGGGGTACAGGGAGGTGAACCAGCCGACCGTCCGGGACAGGTCGGCCCCGGGCAACAGCTCACCGCGTCCGTGCCCCTCCAGGTCGACCAGCACGCCGGCGTGGCTGTCCTGGCCGCGGGAGCGGCGCCACTGTGTGACCGCGAGGGCGAGGGCCGCCAGCAGCACGTCGTTGACCCGGGCGTGGAGGGCGGCCGGCACCGAGCTGAGCAGCGGCCCGGCCACCGCCGGTGGCAGCTCCAGGTTGAGGGTGCGCAACGTCTGCGCGGTGTCGCGCGTGACATCCAGCGGCCGGCCGCCGATCAGCGGCTCCGGTTCGCGGAGCATCGCCGCCCACCGCTCGGCCTCGGCCGCCCGCGCCGGATCGGCCGAGGCGGCCCGCAGCGCGGTGGCCCAGCGCCGGAACGAGGTGCCGCCGGGCGGCAGGACGACCGGCTCCCCCGCCGCGACCGCGGTCCACGCCTGTGCCAGGTCGGGCAGCAGCACCCGCCAGGAGACCCCGTCGACGACGAGGTGGTGCAGCACCAGCAGCAGCCGGCCGGGCCGGTCGGGGCCGGCGTCGAACCAGACCGCCCGGACCATCCGCCCGTGCGCCGGGTCCAGCTCACCCTTGGCGGTCGCGGCCTGTCCGGCCAGGAGCGCGACGGCGTCCGCGTCGCCGAGGGCCGCGACGTCGACCCGGCGCAGCAGCCCGGCGGCGTCGACGCTGCCGGGCGGCCCGATCCGCAGCACCGGCCTGCCGTCTTGACCGTCGGCGAGCCGGGCGCGCAGCACGGGATGGTGGTCGAGCACCGCGCGCAGGACGGCGGTGAGCCGGTCGGCGTCCAGGCCGGCCGGCACGCGCAACAGCATCGACTGGGCCAGCCGCTCGAACGGCCCGCCACGCTCGCGGAACGCGTGCATGATCGGGGTCAGCGGCGCGTCGCCCGTACCGTCGTCGGCGGGCTCCGCATCCGGGTGCGTCTGCTCGGCGGCGACCGCCGCCAGCGCGGCCGCGGTGGGGTTCTGGAAGATGTCGCGCGGAGTCAGCCGCACGCCGGCCTTACGCAGCCGGGCCACGAGCGCGATGGCGAGGATGCTGTCGCCGCCGAGGTCGAAGAAGTTGTCGTCCGGGCCGGCCTGCGGGACGCCGACGACGGCCGCGACGGCCTCGCAGATCACCGCCTCCTCGGGCGTACGCGGCGCGCCGGTCGTGGCGGGACCGGACGCCGGCGCGGGCAGGGCCCGCCGGTCCAGCTTGCCGCTCGGGTTGAGCGGGAACTCGTCCAGCGTCACCAGCGCCGTCGGCACCATGTACTCCGGTAGCCGCCGCCGCAGGCGTTCCTGGAGGCCCGCGAGGGCCGGGGCCGGGCCGGCGGGAACCACGTAGGCGACCAGCCGTTGGCCGCCGGAGCGGTCGACGCGGAACAGCACCACCGCGCGGGCCACTCCCGGGCACGCGGCGAGCGCCGCCTCGATCTCGCCGAGTTCGACCCGCTGGCCGCGCACCTTCACCTGGCCGTCGGCGCGACCGAGATAGTCCAGGATGCCGTCGGCGCGCCAGGACACGAGGTCGCCGGTGCGGTACATCCGTGCGCCGCCACCGGCGAACGGATCGGCGACGAACCGGTCGGCGGTGAGACCGTGCCGGCGCAGGTATCCGCGGCCCAGCTGCGCGCCGGCCAGGTACAGCTCACCGGTCACCCCCGGCGGCACCGGCCGCAGCGCGGCGTCGAGCACGTAGACCCGGCTGTTCCACACCGGGCGGCCGATCGGCACGGCCTGGCCGGTCGCCTCCGCCGGGACCTCGCAGGCGATGATCTCCACAGCGGCCTCGGTGGGCCCGTAGAGATTGTGCAGCTCGGCATCGACGGTGCGGTGGAACCGCTCGGCGACCTCGGCGGACAGCGCCTCGCCGCTGCACAGCACCCGGCGCAGCGTGCCGAGCCGGGCGGCGGCCGGTTCGCGGAGGAAGACGTCGAGCAGGACCGGCACGAAGTGGACGGTGGTGACCCGTTCCCGGTCGATGAGCTCGGCCAGATAGGCCGCGTCGCGGTGACCGTCCGGTCGCGCGATCACCAGGGTGGCGCCGGCCTGGAGCGGCCAGAACAGCTCCCAGACCGACACGTCGAAGCTGACCGGGGTCTTCTGCATCACCCGGTCCTCGGCGGTGAGGGGATAGCGGTCCTGACCCCACCGCAGGCGGTTCGCGACGGCCTCGTGCGCGACCACGACGCCCTTGGGCCGCCCGGTCGAGCCGGAGGTGTAGATGACGTACGCCGCGTGGCCGGGCAGCAGCGCCGTGACCGGGGCGGTGGCGGGCTGGGCGGCGAGGTGCTCATGCAGCGCCGGGTCGTCCAGCACGACCGTAGGCGTGTCGCCCGGCAGCTCACCGGCGACGGACCCGACGGTGAGCACGCACACCGGTGCGGCGTCGGCGAGCATGAACGCCAGCCGCTCGGCCGGATAGCCGGTGTCCAGCGGCACGTAGGCGCCACCGGCCTTGTGCACGGCGTACAGCGCGACGAGCAGGTCGATGCTGCGCGGCACGGCGACCGCGACGGTGCGCTCCGGCCCGACGCCGCGCGCGACGAGCAGGTGCGCCAGACGGTTCGCCCGCTCGTTGAACTGCGCGTACGTGAGGGTCTCGCCCTCGGACACCAGCGCCGGGTGCTCCGGGCTGCGCGAGACCTGGGCCTCGAACAGCGCCGGCAGGGTAGCCGGCGGCAGCGGGTGCGCGGTGTCGTTCCAGCCGGTCAGGATCCGCTCCCGTTCGGCCGGTTCGAGGGTGTCGATGCGGGCGAGGATCAGGTCCGGGTTGGCGGCCATCGCCGCCAGTACGCGCGTCAGCCGGTCGAGGACCCCTTCCGCGACGTCCACGCCGATCAGGTCCGCCCGGTGGTCCACCCGCAGGACGAGGTCGTCGCCGGCGTTGGCGGCGACCAGGGTGAGCGGGTAGTGCGTGGCGTCGCGCCCGTGCAGCCCGACCACCCGGAGGCCGGGAGCGACCTCCGCGTCGCGGTCGGAGACCGGGTAGTTCTCGTAGACGAACGCGGTGTCGAACAGTTCCCCGCCGACGACCTGTTGGATGCGCGCCAGCCCGAGGTGTTGGTGCTCGCGCAGGCCCGCCTGCTCGTCCTGCAGCCGCGCGGCGATCTGCGTCCAGGCCCGCGCCGGGTCCAGCCGGACCCGCACCGGGACGGTGTCCAGCAGCAGGCCGATCATCGTCTCGCTGCCCGGCAGCTCCGCGGGCCGGCTCGCCACGATGGCACCGAAGACCACGTCGGTGCGCCCCGTGAGCCCCCCGAGCACCGTTGCCCACGCGGTCTGGAGCACGGTTCCCACCGTCAGCCCGGCCGCCGCGGCCCGCTCCCTCAAGGCGCCGCTCAGGTCGGCCGGCAGCGGCCGCACCAGCCGCTCCGGCATCGCGCTGCGCCGGCCCGGGTCCGTCGGCGCCAGGCGGGTCGGTTCGTCGACCCCGGCGAACGCCGTCCGCCATGCCTGCGCCGCAGCGTCCCGGTCGCGACCCGCGAGCCAGCTCAGATATTCCCGGTACGGCGTGGCGGGCGGCAGCACAGCCAGGTCGCCGCGCGAGCCGTAGAGCGCGAACAGCTCCCGCAGCAGCAAGGGCATCGACCAGCCGTCGAGCAGAATGTGGTGGATCGTGACGACCAGCCGGTGCCGCCCGACGCCGCGGGCGGCGAGCACGAATCGCATGAGCGGCGGTGCACCGAGGTCGAAACGGTGCGCCCGCTCGTCGTCAGCCAGCCGCCGCAACTCCTCGTCGGCCTCGGCCTCCGTCAGTCCACCGAGGTCGCGTACGACCCACGGCAGCGTCGCCTTCTTGGGTACCACCGCGAGCATGCGGTCCGCCCGCTGGTAACGGAACGCGGCGCGCAGGTGGGGATGCCGGTCCAGCAGGGCCTCCGCCGCCGTCCGCAGGCGCTCGGCGTCGAGCTCGCCGGCCAGGTCGAGGGCCATCTGCACCGTGTAGACGTCGGTCCCGTCGTCGTACACGCTGTGGAACAGCAGGCCTTCCTGCAACGGCGACAACGGCAGAATCTCCGAGATCCCTGACTGCATCGCGGTGGTGTGCCTTCCGGTCGATGGGTGGCGGCGGTGGGAGGGCGGCTCAGTCCGACATGGCGACGAGCACACGGCGCTGGCCCGCGTACGGCCGGCGACCGTGCCCGACGAGCACGTTGTCGATGACCATGAGGTCGCCCTCGCGCCAGTCGACGTCGACCGCATGCTTCAGGCCGGCCTGCTGGATGTGGACGATCCATTCGGCGGGGATCGGACTGCCGTCGGCGAACTGGGCCGACTGGGGCGCCTCGTCCTCGCTCAGCAGCTCCATCAGGTCGGCGGCCTCCTCACCGAGACCCGCGACGTGCCACTGGTCGGCCTGGTTGAACCAGACCTCGAGGCCGCTGACGGGGTGGCGGATGGTGGCCGGACGGACCTGGCTGATCCAGAGCGTGTCGTCGGCCCGCCACTCCCACTCGGCGTCGGTGTCCTTGAGGAACGCCTCGACCTCTTCCCGGTCGTCGGTCTCGAAGGTGGCCTGCCAGCTCTTGCCGAGCCCGAGGCCGCCGTGCAGATTCTGGACGTAGCGGACCCCGCCGGCGAACGCCTCGCGCACCTCCGGGCGGATGGCGTCCAGCCAGAGCCGGCCGTCGACGACCGGGGTGGCGCCGCCGCTGGTGGGCGCCTGCTGGCAGAAGAAGATGAGCCGGGCGGGCCAGCGCGCGGCGTACGACATCTCGTTGTGCATGGAGATGGTGAACTCCGGCGGATAGTCCGTCGAGGTGTACAGGTTGTCACCGACCTTGGTGCGCGGCGAGTTGCCGTGCACGTAGGCCAACCGGTTGGGCAGCAGCATGTCGATCACCGGGTTCAGCGTCGCCGGGGCGACCCCGAATCCGCGGAACACCAGTGCCTTGTGCTCGACCAGCAGACTCCCGACGTCCTGGGCGGACAGCCAGGCGAGCAGGCCGTCGGCACCCGGCTGGGCTCCGATGTCGGCCGGGCTGATCTCCAGCGGCTTCCACAGCTCGCTATCGGTCATGGCGGCACTCCTCTTCGTAGAGTCCGTGCGGACGGTGGTGGCGTCAGGCGCCCCATTCGGCTTCGAGCTCGTCCAGCTCCTCCTGGCTGAGCTGGACGAGGGGGTGGTCCGACGGCGTCGAGCCGCCGCTGCCGGGACGGAGTGCGTGCGTGGCGATCGCGTCCAGCACGGTGACCCAGAGCTCGGCCAGCGCCCGCACCCGCTCCTCGTCGAAGAGCCCGTCCGGCCACGCCCAGGTGGTGCTGAGCCTCGGGCCGTCCGCGCCGTCGTAGGTCGCCGCGCTGACTGCGAGCGGGTACGCCACCGGCTGGTCCGGGTCGGTCGCCGCGACGTAGGGCCCGCCGGCCACGCCGGTCCAGCCGGTCGCCTCCGGTCCGCCGTCGCCGCCGGTGCGCAACCGGCCGAGGTAGTTGAACGCGACCAGCGGCGGCGGTGCGGCCGCGAGCCGGGCCGAGGTGTCCGGGTTGAGGTATCGCAGGAGCCCGTAGCCGATGCCCTTGTCGGGGAACGCGCGCAGTTGCTCCTTGACCCGCTTGAGGGCTTCGCCAAGGTCGGGACCGGCCGTCTCGACCGCGTCCGGCGCCAGTGCTCCAGGATCGATCCGCACGGGGTGCAGCGAGGTGAACCAGCCGACCGTGCGGCTCACGTCGAGCTCCGGGTCCACCGCCTCGCGGCCGTGCCCCTCGACCGCGACGACCACGGAGGTCTCGTCGCCGGCGTCGGGAACCATTCCGTTCCGCCACCGGGCGACCGCGATCCCCAGCGCGGTGAGCAGGACGTCGTCGATCCGGGCGTGGTAGGCCGCGGGCACACCGGTCAGCAGGTCCGCGGTGAGGTCGCCGGGCACCGGCACCGTCACCGACCGCACGCCGCCCGCCCGGTGGCGGGCCGGGTCGAGCGGGTAGGCCGCGGCGAGGGGGTCGGGTCGGTGCGTCACCCCGCTCCACAGCTCCAGCTCGGCGAGCCGCTCGGGGCGGTGGGCGTGCTCGGTGAGGGTCTGCGCCCAGCGGCGGAAGGAGGTGGCGACCGGTTCCAGTCGCACCGGCCGGTCGGCGGCGACGGCCTCCCAGGCCGCCGCCAGGTCCGGCACGAGAATGCGCCAGGAGACCCCGTCGACCACCAGGTGGTGCATGACGAGCAACAGCCGGCCGGGCCGATCCGGACCCGGGTCGAACCAGACGAACTGCGCCATCACCCCCGCGTCGGGATCGAGGCGGCACCGGGCGCGTTCGCCCTCGGCGGCCAGCAGGTTGCGGAAGACCGAGCCTTCGACCGCTTGGACGGTGACGCGGCGCACCCAGTCGTCCACCCGCACCGCGCCGACCGGCGGCACAGCCAGGCGCCAGGCCGGACCGTCGCGCAGCAGCCGGGCGCGGAGCAGGTCGTGGTGATCCGCCAGAGCCTGCACCGCCACCGTCAGCCTCTGCAGCCCGAGCCCAGGGGGCACCGCCAGGAGAACGGACTGGTTGAACCCGGCGATCGGCCCACCGAGTTCGCGCAGCCAACCCATCACCGGTGTCTCGGGCACCTCGCCGACGCCGTCGGCCGCGGCCGGACCGGTCCCCGCGGGGTTCTCGTCGACACGCGCGACCCGGGCGAGGTCGGCGACGGTCTGGTGCCGGAACACGTCCCGTGGGGTGATCACGATGCCGGCGGCGCGGGCCCGGCTCACCAGTTGGATGGCGACGATGCTGTCGCCGCCGATGGCGAAGAAATTGTCGCCCGGCCACACCGTTGGCTGTTGCAGCAGCGTTGCGACGATGGCAGTCAGCACCTCTTCGGTCTGAGTCTGCGGCTTGCGGCCCTCGGCGGTCGGCATCACCGTGGGGGCCGGCAGCGCCGCCCGGTCGGCTTTGCCGTTGGTGTTGAGCGGGATCCGGGGCACCGCGATCAGTACCGCCGGAACCATGTAGTCCGGCAGCGCCTCGGCGATCCGGTCGCGGATGACGGCGACGTCGGGCATCACCGTGGCCCCGGCTCCGCGGGCCGGCGCCACGTAGCCCACCAGCGCCCGCTCACCCGGCCGGTCCTCGCGGACCAGCACGGCGGACTGCCCGACGCCCGGGCAGGCGGCGAGGGCCGCCTCCACCTCGCCCAGCTCGATCCGGAACCCGCGCACCTTCACCTGGTCGTCGGTGCGGCCGAGGAACTCCAGCTCGCCGTCGGACCGTTGCCGCACGGTGTCGCCGGTGCGGTACATCCTGGCGCCGACGGCACCTTCGATGGCGAAGGGGTCGGCGACGAAGCGTTCAGCGGTCAGCCCGGCGCGGCCCAGGTAGCCGCGGGCGAGCCCTTCACCGGCCACGTAGAGCTCGCCGGGCGTACCGGGCAGCGCGGGCGCGAGCCGGTCGTCCAGCACGTACAGCCGGGTGTTGTCCATCGCGCGGCCGATCGGCACCGGACGCTCGGCGGGCAGCGGCCGGGTCAGCTCGTGGTGCACGACGGCGAGGGTGGTTTCGGTCGGACCGTAACTGTTGGTCAGCCGCAGACCGGGGTGGGCGGCGAGCACGCGCGAGGCGATGGCCGGCGACATCGCGTCGCCGCCGACGTAGACATCGCGCACGCCGGCCAGCGCATCGGTGTGCTCGGTGGCGAGCAGACGGAACAGGCCTTCGGCCATGAGCAGCCGGGTGACGCCGTGCCGCACGATCGTGTCCGCCAGCGCAGCCAGGTCCATGCCGTCGCCGTCGGCCACGACGACCCGGCCGCCGGTCAGCAGCGGTCCCCACAGCTCGTAGGTCGAGGCGTCGAAGACATACGGCGAGTGCATGAGGACCCGGTCGTCGGGTCCGTGCTGCCACCACCCGTCGGCGACCAGGTCGACGACGCTGCGGTGGGTGACCGCGACGCCCTTCGGGGTGCCGGTGGAACCCGAGGTGTAGAGCACGTAGGCGAGCTGCCCGGGCCGGACCTCGACCGGCAGTCCGTTGTGGCCGTCCGGACCGGACTCGTCGGCCAGGAGCGTCTGCGGGTGCAGCGGCGGCTCGTCGATCAGGTGTTCACGGTCGGTGATGAGCGCCACCGCACCGGTCTCGGCGATCATGCGGCGCAGCCGCGCGGACGGGTTCCGGGGGTCCAGCGGCAGGTAGCTTCCGCCGGCCTTCAACACGCCCAGTACGGCCACGGGGTACTGCCACGAACGGCTCATCAGCACCGCCACCCGGGCCTCGGGGGGCATTCCGCGTGCGACGAGCGCGGCGGCCAGCCGGTCGGAGCGGCGGTCGAGTTCGGCGTAGGTGAGCGTCGTGTCGCCGTGCGTGAGGGCGATCCGGTCGGGCTCACGGGCGACCTGGGCGCGGAACAGCGAGGGCAGGGTGCCGTCGGGTACCGGCCGGGTGGCGCCGCTGCCGCTGACCAGCAGCTCGGCCCGCCCCTCGGCGCCCAGCAGATCGATGGCGCTGATGCGGGTCTCGGGCTGGGCCACGACGGCATCGAGCAGCCGGGCCAGCCGGGCCGCGACGGTCTCGACGGTCGCGCGGTCGAACAGGTCGGTGGCGTACTCCACCAGGCCGTGGACGCCGGCCGGGTTCAGCTCGGCGTCACGCTGCTCGGTGAGGCTGAAGGACAGGTCGAACTTGGCGGTGGCGGCCTCGACGTGGATCGGTTCGACCTCGAACCCGTCGAGGTCGAAGCTGACGGGTGTGGCGCTGTGCAGGATCAGCATGACCTGGAAGAGCGGATGCCGCGCCAGGGACCGCACCGGGTTGAGCACCTCCACCAGACGCTCGAACGGCAGATCCTGATACCCGTACGCCGCCAGGTCGGCCTCCCGCACCCGGCCCAGCAACTCCCGGAACGACGGATCCCCACCCGTGTCCGTCCGCAACACCACCGTGTTGACGAAGAACCCCACCAACTCGTCGAGCGCATCGTCGGACCGGCCCGCCACCGGCGTACCGATCGGCACGTCCGACCCCGCGCCCAACCGGGTCAGCAACGCCGCCAGCGCCGCCTGCACCACCATGAACACACTCGTCCCCGTCGACCTCGCCAGGGCCAGGAGGCCGCGGTGGACCTGCGGCGAGAGGGCGAACGGCACCGAGTCACCGCGGTGGGTCGGTACGGCCGGCGGTACCCGGTCGGTCGGCAGAGACAGCTCCTGGGGAGCTCCGGCGAGCGCGATCGTCCAGTAGGCCAGCTGCTGCGCGAGCGGGCTTTCCGGGTCGTCCTCGTCGCCCAGCCACTGGTGCTGCCACAGCGCGTAGTCGGCGTACTGGACCGGCAGCGGCGCCCAGGTCGGCACGCCACCGGCCCGCCGGGCCCGGTACGCGTGCGCCAGGTCGCGGCCGAACGGCCCGAGGGACCAGCCGTCGCCGGCCACGTGGTGCACGACCACGACGAGCACGTGTTCCCGCGGGCCGAGGACGAGCAGCGTGGCACGCAGCGGGAGGTCGGTGGTCAGGTCGAAGCCGCGGTTGACCAGCCCCGCGACGGTTGCGGCGAGTTCCTCGTCGGTGCAGTCGCGCACGGCCAGCTCGGTGGCGGCCGCGGCCGGCGACAGGACCACCTGGCGGGGAAGGCCGTCGACCTCCGGCAGGACGGTACGCAGGCTCTCGTGCCGGGCCACCACGTCGGCCAGCGCCGCGGTCAGGGAGAGCCGGTCCAGCGCTCCGGTGAGGCGCAGCACCAGCGGGATGTTGTACGTCGCGTTCGGCCCTTCGAGCCGGTTGAGGAACCACAGCCGGCGCTGCGCGTACGACAGCGGCACGACCTCGGGCCGCTCGGCGGCCGTCACGGCGGGACGGGTGCGGCCACCGGCGGCCTTGAGCCGTTCGGCGAGCGCGACCACCGTCGGCGCGTCGAAGATCGCCCGGATCGACAGCTCCGCCCGGAACACCGAGCGGATCCGGCTGAGCAGTCGCATCGCCAGCAACGAGTGCCCGCCGAGGTCGAAGAAGTTCTCGTCGATGCCGACGTCGGCGACGTCGAGCAGCTCGGCGAAGAGCCCGCACAGGATCTCCTCCTGCGGGCTGCGCGGTCGCCGCCGGTGGGCCCGGCCGGTGGCGACCGGCGCGGGTAGCGCCCGGCGGTCCAGCTTGCCGTTGGCGGTCAGCGGCAGGGCGTCGACCGGCACGACGACGGCTGGCACGAGGTACTCGGGCAGCCGTTCGGCCAGGTGCGTGCGCAGTTGCTCGGGATCGGCCGCCGTCACGGCGTAGCCGACGAGCCGCTTCTCCCCCGCCTGGTCCTCGCGCACGACCACCGCGGCGGCCGACACCGCCGGATGCGCGGTGAGCACGGCCGACACCTCACCGGGTTCGATCCGGAACCCGCGCACCTTGACCTGGTCGTCGGTGCGGCCCAGGTATTCGACGGTCCCGTCGGCACCGCGTCGTACCAGGTCGCCCGTGCGGTACATCCGTTCGCCGGGCGTGAACGGGTCGGGAACGAAGCGTTCGGCGGTCAGGCCGGATCGCCGCAGGTAGCCGCGGGCGAGGCCCGTCCCGCCGATGTACAGCTCACCGGCGACGCCGTCGGGCACCGGGTTGAGAAAGGCGTCGAGAACGTAGGCGCCGGTGTTGGTCATCGGGCGGCCGATCGGCACCGGTCCCGGCCCGGGCGTGACGCCGGGCGGGATGTGGTGGTCCAGGCAGCCGATGGTCGCCTCGGTCGGTCCGTAGTGGTTCACGATGGTGACGTCCGGGTGCCGTTCCCGCCACTGGCGCAGCAGCTCACCGGTGAGCGCCTCGCCGCCGAGCATCAGCGTCGCGGTGGGCGAGCAGGCCTCCGGCAGGGTGGCCAGCAGCGGCAGGTGGCTCGGGGTGGCCTTGAGGAACGTGTACCGGCCGGTCGGCGGCACGGTGGTGTCGTCCAGGTCGGCCACGTGCAGGCAGCCGCCGGCCAGCAGCGAGCCATAGAGCGTCGTGGCGACCAGGTCGAAGGCGATCGGTGAGTGCAGCAGGGTCACGCCGTCGATTCCCGGGTACGACCCGGCGGCGCGCCTGGCGTAGTCCACGACGGAGCGATGCTCCACGACGACACCCTTGGGTCGCCCGGTCGAGCCGGAGGTGTAGATGACGTACGCGGCATGCCGGTCGCCGGGCGGCCCGGCCGGCCAGGGCGCGTCGCCGCCGTCGGCGTCGTCGCCACCGAGGATCAGCGTGGGGACGTCGGCTGCCCATCGGTCGGCCACCTCGCCGGTGGTGAGCAGCAGGCACGGCGCCGCCTCGATGAGCACGGCCGCCGCCCGCCCGGCCGGCAGCGCGGCGTCCAGCGGCAGGTACGCCGCGCCGCTGCGCAGCACCGCGAGCACCGCCACGACCTGCTCGGCCGAGCGGGGCACAGCCATCGCCACGACGCGCTCCGGTCCGGCTCCCCGCGCCACGAGGGCATGGGCCAGCCGCCCGGCCCGCTCGTCCAGCGCCGCGTACGTCAAGCTCTCGGTGCCGCAGAGCACCGCCGGGGCGTCCGGCGTGCGCGCCACCTGGGCGGCGAACAGGTCGACGAGAGTCTCGCCGGTCACCGGCTGCCGCGGACCGGCCGCCGCTGCCAGCGCGGCGCGGCGTTCCTCGTCCGACAGCAACGGCGCCGACCCGATCCGGGTCGCCGGGTCGGCCACGAACGCGCGCAGGAGCCGCAGGTAGCGCTCCAGCAGCAGCTCGACGGTGGCCTCGTCGAACAGGTCGGCGGCATAGCTCGCCGCACCGTCGATGCCGAGCGGGGTGCCGTCCGGCGCGGCCCGCTCCACGGCGGTCAGCAGCAGGTCGAACTTCGCCATCTCCGGATCGACCGGGTCGAGTTCGACATCGAGACCGGCCAGCTCGAAGCTGGACCGCACCACGTTCTGGAGGATCAACTTCACCTGCACCAGCGGGTGGCGCGACAGGGTCCGGGCCGGGTTGAGCATCTCCACGAGGCGCTCGAACGGCAGGTCCTGGTGCTCGTAGGCGGCCAGGTCGGTCTCGCGGACGCGGGCCAGCAACTCGGTGAAGGCCGGGTCGCCGCCGGTGTCGGTGCGCAGGACGAGGGTGTTGACGAAGAACCCGATCAGGTCGTCGAGGGCCTCGTCGGTGCGGCCGGCGACCGACCCGCCGATCGGCACGTCGGTGCCCGCGCCGAGCCGCGTGAACAGCGCGGCGAGCGCCGCGTGGAGCACCATGAAGACCGTCGTGCCGGTCGACCTGGCGAGCGCGGCGACGTCGGCGTGCAGTTGCGCGTCGAGGGCGAAGCGGAGCAGGCCCGCCCGCTCCGACGGCACCGCCGGCCGGGGCCGGTCGACCGGCAGGGCCAGTTCCTCGGGCAGGTCCGCGAGGGCCCGCGTCCAGTACGCCATCTGCCGGGCGATCGGGCTGTCCGGGTCCTGCTCGCTGCCGAGCCACTCGCGCTGCCAGAGCGCGTAGTCGGCGTACTGCGCCGGCAGCGGCGTCCACCGGGGCGCGAGACCGGAGCGGCGCGCCGCGTACGCGATGGAGAGGTCCCGGGCCAGCGGCCCGGTGGACCAACCGTCCCCGGCGATGTGGTGCAGCACCAGGACGAGGACGTGCCGGTCGGTGCCGGCGGCCAGCAGCCAGGCCCGCACCGGCGGTTCGGCGGTGAGGTCGAAGCCCGCGCCGGCCAGTTCCGCGACCTCGGCCGTGACCCGGTCCGGTACGCAGTCGCGCACGGGCAGGTCCGGCACACCGGCGCCGGGCGGCAGCACCACCTGCCGGGGTGCCCCGTCGACCTCGGGGTAGAGCGTCCGCAGGCTCTCGTGGCGACCCACGAGGTCGGCGAGCGCCGCCCGCAGCGCGGCCCGGTCGAGGGCGCCGTCGATCCGGACCACGAACGGGATGTTGTACGTGGCCTTGGCTCCTTCGAGCCGGTTGAGGAACCACAGCCGGCGCTGCGCGTACGACAGCGGCACCACGTCGGGGCGGGGCCGGGCGGTCAGCGCGGGCCGGGCCCGGTCGTGGGCCGTCGCGGTCCGGCCGGCCAGGGCGGCGGCGGTCGGCGCGTCGAACAGCGCCCGCACCGGCAGCTCCACGCCCAGTACCTGCCGCAGCCGGCTCATCACGCGGGTGGCCAGCAGGGAGTGCCCGCCCAGCTCGAAGAAGCTGTCGTCGACGCCGACCCGGGAGACCCCGAGGACGTCGGCGAAGACTCCGGCGATGATCTCCTCCACCGGCCCGCGACCGGACCGCCCGCTGTTCCCGGCCACGACGGGCACCGGCAGTGCCGCCCGGTCGAGCTTGCCGTTGGCGGTCAGCGGCATCGCGTCGAGCGTGACGAACACGCTCGGGACCATGTGCTCCGGCAGTTCCCTGGACAGCTCTTTGCGAACCTGCCCGTAATCACCGGTACCGACCAGGTAACCGGCCAGGCGGTCGCGCCCGTCGGCGTCGCGGACCACCGTCACCACGGCGTCGGTGACCTCCGGCAGCGCGCGCAGGTGACTCTCCACCTCACCGAGCTCGACCCGCTGGCCGCGGATCTTGACCTGGAAGTCGTCGCGGCCGAGGAACTCCAGCGCGCCGTCGGCCCGGTAGCGGGCCCGGTCGCCGGTGCGGTAGAGCCGGCCGCCGGGTTGCGTGGCGAACGGGTCGGCGACGAACGTGCGCGCCGTGGTCGCCGGGTCGCCGAGGTATCCCCGGCCGACGCCGACGCCGCCGACGTAGAGGTCACCGGGGATCCCGGCGGGCAGGACGTCGAGACTCGGTCCCAACACGTACAGCCGGGTGTTGCGAATCGCGGTGCCGATCGGCACCGAAGCGTGTCCGTCGAGCGACGCCGAGGTGAGCCGCGCGTGCGTCACGTCGTCGGCGCACTCGGTGGGACCGTACGCGTTGACCAGGTCGATGGCCGGGTACCGGGCGAACCACCGGTCGCACAGGTCGTGGGCGAGTTCCTCGCCGGTAACCATGAGCGCGCGCAGCGCCGGCAGTGCCGGCACCGGGTCGCCGTCGTCCCAGGCGTCGAGCGCGACCCGCAGTACGGAGGGCACGACCTCCAGCACCGTCACCGCCTCGTCCGCGGCGAGCCGGAACAGCGTGACCGGGTCGGTGACGGTGTCCTGGTCCGGCACGTGCACCCGGCCGCCGACGACCAGCGGCGCGAGCATCTGCCAGATCGAGATGTCGAAGGTGAGCGGGGCGTTCTGGATCACGATGTCGTGCCCGGTCAGCCCAAGCTCCTCGACTTTCGCCTCCAGGTGGTTGGCCATGCCGGCCCGGTGCACCATCGCACCCTTCGGGCGGCCCGTGGAACCGGAGGTGAACAAGACATAGGCGAGACCGAGATCAGGCCGGGGCACCGCGTCCGCGGGGCCGCCGGCGGTCCGACCGTCGAGGTTCAGCACCCGCACGTCGCATCCGGACAGTGCCACCACGCGCTCGGCGTACTCACTCAGCGCCGGGTCGGCGAGCACGATTCCGGCGCCGGTGTCGGCGAGCAGGGCGGCGTTGCGGGCCTCGGGTGCGGCCGGGTCGAGCGGCACGTACGCAGCAGCCGCGCCGAGCGCGCCGAGCAGTGCGGTGATCACGCCGGTGCCACGGGGCGCGAGGACCGCGACCCGCCCCTCCGCAGGGGTACCGGCAGCGAGCAGCTGTCCGGTCACCGCGTCGGCCCGGCCTACCAGGTCGCGGTAGGTCACCGGCCCCGCCGTGTCCTCCACCGCCACCGTGTCGGGCCTGCTCCGCGCGTGCGCACGCACCGCCTCGACGACGTCGGTGAGCTCGGCCGGGCGGCCGGTGTCGTTCCAGGTGTGCACCAGGCGCTCGTGCTCGGCCGGCGCCAGGAGCGACAGCGCGCCAATCGGGCGGTCCGGTGCGGACGCCGCGGCGACGAGCAGCCGCACCAGCCGGTCGGCGAGTGCCTCGGCCGCGGCGGGTTCGAACAGGTCGAGGTTGTACTCGATGCCGATCGTGATCCCGCCCTCGGGCAGCTCCCGCGCGTTCAGGGACAGGTCGTACTTGGCCACGCCGGCGTCGATCACCGACACCTCGGCGGTGACGTCCGGCAGGTCCGGCGACGCCGCCGAGGAGCTGTCCAGGGCGAGCATGACTCGGAACAGCGGGTGCCCACCGGCCACCCGGGCCGGGTTGAGCAGGCTGACGAGCGCCTCGAACGGCAGTCGCTGGTGCGCCAGGGCGTCCCGACTGGTGTCGCGGACCCGCCGGAGCAGCTCGCGGAACGTCGGGTTGCCCGCGGTGTCCGCTCGCAGCACCACGGTGTTGACGAAGAGCCCGACCAGACCGGCGACGGCGTCCTCCGTGCGCCCGGCGACCGGGATGCCGAGGGGGATGTCGGTGCCGGAGCCGAGACGGGTCAGCAGCGCCGCGAGACCGGCCTGCAACACCATGAACTGCGTGGCGCCCTCGGCGCGACCCAGAACGAGCAGGTCGCCGTGCGCCGCCGGAGCCAAGCGGACCATCGCGGTGGCGGCGCGACCGGTGGGTTCGGCGGGCAGCGTGCGGGCACCGGGCAGGTCGATCTGTTCGGGCAGCCCGGCGAGGGCCCTGCGCCAGTAGCCGGCGTCCCGGGCCGCGATGCTGGCCGGGTCGGCCACGTCGCCGAGGATCTCGTGTTGCCAGGCTGCGAAGTCGATGTAGCGCACCGGAAGCGGCGGCCACGACGGCACCGTGCCGCTCACCCGCGCCTGGTAGGCGTACGCCAGATCGGTGACGAAGGGCCCGATCGACCCGGCGTCCGCGGCGATGTGGTGCAGCAGCACCAGCAGCACGTGGTCGTCGTCGGCGACCGTGAACAGGCGCGGTCGCAGCGGCGGCTCCGTCGCCAGGTCGAAGGGGTGGGCGGCGGCCTCGGCCAGGGTGGCGGTCAGCTCGCCGTCCGGCACGGTCACCGCCTCGGGCAGCGCGACCGCGGAGGCCGGCAGCACCCGCATCCGCGGCTCGCCGCCCTCGTCCGGGAAGATCGTCCGCAGCGGCTCGTGCCGCTCGGCCACGTCGGTGACCGCAGCGCGCAGGGCGGCGACGTCGAGCCGACCGCGCAACCGCACCAGCAACGGAATGTTGTACGCGGCGCTCGGCCCGTCGAGCTGGTAGATGAACCACAGCCGCCGTTGCGCGGACGAGACGATGCCGGCACCGCGCAGCGCCGCGACCGGCTTTCGGGAGGGCTGGCCGTCCAAACGAGCGGCGAGTCCGCGTACGGTCGGCGCGTTGAACACCGCGTCGATGCCGACATCGACGCCGAACTCCGCGCTGATCCGCCGGACGAGCTGCGCGGCAAGCAACGAGTGCCCGCCGAGCCGGAAGAAGTCGCTGTCGACGCCGACCTCGGGCACCTGCAGCACGTCGGCGAACACCGCGCACAGGGCCGCCTCCCGTTCCGTGCCGGGGGTGGCCGCCGCCGAGGCCGGGCGGTCCGCGTACGGCGCAGGAAGGGCCTTGCGATCGACTTTTCCGCTGGGCGTCAGCGGGAAGCTGTCCAGCTCCACGAGTACGGCCGGCACGAGGTGGGCGGGAAGTTCCTCGGCGAGCGCGGCGCGCAGCGCGTCGGTGTCCAGCGGGCGGCCGGCGGCCGCGCGCAGGTAGCCGACGAGACGGGGGGCGGCGCTGCCCGGCCAGAGCGCGACGGCGGCCTGCCCGACTCCGTCCAGCCGGCTCAGGGCAGCCTCGATCTCGCCGAGTTCGATCCGGTGGCCGCGCACCTTGACCTGGTCGTCGACCCGGCCGAGGAATTCCAGTGTCCCGTCGGGGCGCCACTGCGCCAGGTCGCCGGTGCGGTACATCCGGGCGCCTCGTCCCGCCTCGCCCGCGAAGGAGGACTGTTCCGCCGCGCCCGCGAACGGGTCGGCGACGAAGCGCTCCGCGGTCAGGCCGTGGCGGCCCAGGTAACCGCGGGCCAGGCCGATGCCGCTGACGTACAGCTCGCCGGGGACGCCGTCGGGCACCGGCCGCAGCCGGGCGTCCAGGACGTAGACGGCGGCGTTCCAGATCGGGGCACCGATGGGCGCGTCGGCGCTCATCGGCTCGCTCATCGTGGCGCAGACCGTGGTCTCGGTCGGGCCGTACCCGTTGACCATCCGCCGGCCGGGTGCCCAGCGGGCGACCAGGTCCGGCGGGCACGCCTCCCCCGCCACCAGGATGGTGACGCGGCCGGGGACCTCCGCCGGGCGCATCACGGTCAGCGCCGACGGCGGCAGGATGACGTGCGTGATGCCGCCGTCGGCGAGCAGGGACGTCAACGGTGCACCCGGCCGCAGCCGCTCCTGCGGTGCCAGGACGAACGTCGCCCCGGCCAGCAGGCCCATGCACATCTCGGGTACGACGGCGTCGAAGCTCGGCGAGGCGAACTGGAGCACCCGGTCGCCCGGCGTGACGACCAGCCGCTCGACGAACGCGCCGGCCAGGCTGGCCAGCCCGGCGTGCGAGACGACCACCCCCTTGGGCAGGCCGGTCGAGCCGGAGGTGTAGATGACGTACGCCGAGTGCGCGACGCCGGGCGGCGTGGGTGCCGGTGCGCCGGGAGCGGCGGCGAGCAGGCCGTCGGTGAGCGCCACGTGCGGCACGCCGACACGGTCGGCCAGGTCGCCCACCGGCCCGGTGGTGGCTGCGGCGGTGATGACCGCGGCGGGTTTCGCGTCACGGAACAGGTACTGGATCCGCGGCGCCGGGTACTGCGGGTCGATCGGCAGGTAGGCGGCGCCGGCCTTCATCACGCCGAGGACCGCGACGACGAACTCCGCCGACCGGGGCGTGACGACGGCGACGACGTCCTCGGCACCGATGCCCTTGGCGGCCAGCAGGCCGGCGAGACGGTCGGACCGCTCGGCCAGTTGCCGATAGGTCAGCCGCGTGCCCTCGTACTCGACCGCGGGTCGGTCACCGAACCTGTCCACCGCGTCCGCGAAGAGTTCAGGGAACGTCCGCGGTGGCGCGGGGCGGCGGGTGCGGTTACGGCTCACCAGGGTCTCGTGCCGCTCGGCGTCGTCGAGCAGCGGCACGTCACCGACGGGCGTGCCGTGCTGCTGCGGGTCGGCGACGGCGGCGGCGAACCGCTCCAGGAAACCGACCAGTTGCCGGTGTCGGACCACGAGCGTCGCCTCGTCGTACAGCGCCGGGTTGGCGTCGCACTCGACCTCGATCGGGCGTCCGTCGTCGCGGTCGTAGACGGTGACGACCAGGTCCTCGATGAGCCGCCGGGACATGTTGTACGCCGTGCTGGTGGCCGCGCCGAAGCGCAGGTCCGGCCCGAGGGGGATGACGTTGACCATCGGCCCGAAGTACCGGTGGTACCCGGTCGGCAGCGCCAGCTCGCGGCGCAGCTCCTCGCCACGGAAGCGCTGGCGCTCGAGCACCTCGCGGATGCGGATCCGGGCCTGCGCGACGAGGTCCGCCACCCCCATCGACGGAGTGATCTCCAGTCGTAGCGGCAGCACGTTGGCGAGCATGCCCGGCGTCGTACGGCCGGCACCGCCACGCCGCACGGCCACCGGAAACCCCAGCACCACGCTCCGGGTGCCGGTCAGCCGGTGCAGGTAGGCGCCGATGGCCGCGATCACGATGCGGGCCGCGCCGACACCCGCCGTCTCCGCCGCCCGGTCCAGAGCGGCCTGTCCCGGCGGGGAGAGCCGGTCGCGGTGACGCACGAACTCCGCCGAGCGGTGCAGCTTGCGCGAGGTCATCGCCAGCGGCGGCGGTGTGTCGGCGAGTTGCTCCAACCAGAACCTGCGATCGGCCAGATAGACGTCGGACTCTTCGTACTCCCGCTGTTCACGGTGCAGGTCGAGCACCGAGCCGAACGGCGAGGGCGGCACCGGCCGCCCCTCGGCGAGCGCGGTGTAGACCTCCGCGACCCGTCGTTCGAGCAGTGCGCCGCCGGCACCGTCGATGAGGATGTGGTGGTAGGCGTGGTACCAGAACCACCGGTCAGGCGCGACGGCGAACAGCGCCTGGGTGAACAGCGGACCGCGGGTGAGGTCGACCGGCCGGGTCAGGTCGGCCCGCATCCATTCCTCGGCCGCCGCGCGCGGATCAGCGGCGTTGCTCACGTCGACCCGGTGCAGTGTCCACTGCGGACATCCGTCCACCGACTGTCTCGGCCCGTCGGTGGTCTCGGCGAAGCGCACGTGCAGCGCGTCCGCCTCGCCCACCACGGTACGCAGCGCCCGCTCGAAGACCTCGGGATCCACGGCGCCGTGCATCTCCAGGTACTCGCTGGCTCGGTAGATTGCGCTTTCCGGCTCCAGTCGTTGGGCGAACCAGATCCCGGACTGGGCCGAGGACAGCGGAAGGCTGGTCGCCGGCCGGCTGGCTGCCGCCGAATCCTCCATACGAAGCACTAATCTACCCCCGTAAATCTTCGAACCGTGGGTAATTGCCATGCGGCAGGCGTGCAGGGCACGAGCCCCACGACCTGCGAAGGTCGGGGTTATTCAGCAATTCGTCGACGAGCGTCGACGAGCGGAGAACATTCCTGCGCCGGTCACATAACCGGCCGTTAACGCTGCGTGAAGAATGCAGATTCAGTGGTCAGAACCCGCGGGCAAGAAATCCCGCAGGCCGACGCGACCGATCAGACCAGGAGGACCTGACGTCGGTTGCGGACGACGCCACGCACAGCTGACAGCCTCGAGCAACTTCCCGCAGGCCGCCTCGACGCAGGGTTTGCGCAGGCCAACACGGATCAGCGTGCAGCCGTCGCAGCGGAATCACACACAGTTCGCGCCGATGGCGGCGACGCCGACGCGACATGAAAAGCCCGGTGCCGGCCCCCCTGGGGCGCGCACCGGGCGGCAACAGCCATGTTGATCACGAACAACGTCCCCCGTTTCGCTGCCTGGCAGGCGGTCAGATGATCATGATCATGCGAGGACCGCCAATGTTCTGGAGAGCAGTACAACCGACGTCACTATGGAGCGTCAAGGCCTAATGGCACATCGGGACGCGTTTATTTCGAGCAACTCACTGAGACGTCCATCCATGCTTGACGCAGACCCGAGGCACACCTAGGGTTGTGCCCACACATCCTCCTGCGTCTATGGCGCCGCCGGCTGTTGCGGCTCCTTAAGCGCGGCGCCCCGCAGGATTACCGGGTGTTTCGGCCGCACTTCGTCGTCCACGTCGGATGATGCGACCGGCTGACCGGCGACCGCATTCTGGTCCTGCCCCGCCCGCCGCGGCCTGCGACACCGCTCCCACACCACGACACCCTTCCGGACAGGGCTTTGAGGAGGATCAGTGCAGAACGAAACAGCATCCGATCTGCTTGCGCGGCACGGCGTGGACACCGAGCGCGGCTTCCTGCCGACCGAGGATCCCGTGCGGCGGCTACCGGAGGCCTATCAGGCATGGGAGGACCTGGCCGTCGAGCTCCCGAAGGTGCTCAGCGCCGGCCGGGTGCACGAGTGGATCGAACGGCTGCCCGAGCTCGACATCGCCGACCTCGACCGCAACGAGCTCAACCGGGCGATGCTCCTGCTCTCCTATCTCGGACACGCCTACGTCTTCGGCGGCGAGGAACCCCGCCACCGACTGCCGGCCTGCGTGGCCAAACCGTGGTACGAGACGGCGACGAAGCTGGGCCGCCCGCCCGTGCTGTCCTACGCCTCGCACGCGCTCTACAACTGGCGCCGGCTGGATCCGGACGGCCCGATCGCACTCGGCAACATCGTGCGGCTGGAGAACTTCCGCGGCGGGCTCGACGAGGACTGGTTCGTCCTCGTGCACGTGGCCATCGAGGCGTCGGCGGGCCCGGGCATCTGCGCGGCCGCGCTGGCGCAGGACGCCGCGGCGGCCGGTGACGTGGCGGCCGTTGCCACGCACCTCGACACCGTCGGCCAGACGCTGGAGAACATGATCGCCATCCTGCGGCGGATGCCGGAGAAGTGCGACCCGTACGTCTACTACCACCGGGTACGCCAGTTCATCTTCGGGTGGATGGACAACCCCGGACTGCCCGACGGTGTGGTGTACGAAGGCGTCACCGCCTACGGCGACCAGGGACAGAAGTTCCGTGGCGAGACCGGCGCGCAGAGCTCCATCATCCCGGCGCTGGACGCCGTGCTGGGCATGGACTACAGCCAGGACACCCTCGGCGCGCACCTGATCCAGCTCCGCGACTACATGCCGCCGTCCCATCGTGCGCTGATCGAGGAGTTCGGCAAGCGGACGTCGGTGCGCACCTTCGTCCTGGAGCATGCCGACGACGCGGCGCTCGTCGCCGCCTACGACCGCTGCATCGAGGGGGCCACGGAGTTCCGCCGTCAGCACATGGAGTACGCGGGAACGTACATCCGTGGCCAGCAGCAGAACTCTTCGGCCAACCCGGTCGAGACCGGCACCGGAGGCACCCCGTTCATGCGTTACCTGGCCCAGCACGTCACCGATGCGCACCAGTACCTCGTCGGCACCTCGGCGAGCTGATCACCCTTCCATCGGACACTACTGACCGGAGCCATCACATGGTCCCTGGAACCCGTGTCGACGTCCGGGCCACCCCGGACACGGCGGCGACCGCTGCTCGATGTGCGGCCGCCGCCGGTGGTCTGACCGTGCCGGCGCTGGTGCACCGCAACGCCGACGCCTTCGGTGACCTCCCCGCGCTCAGCTGCCTCGGGCAGGAGGAGACCCTCACCTGGGCCGAGCTCTACCAGCGGGTGACCGTACTGGCCCGGGGATTCTCGGCCCTGGGCGTGCAACCGGGTGACCGGCTGCTGCTCATGATGGGCAATCGGCCGGAGCACTGGCTGGCCGACCTCGCGGCCGTACACGCCGGCGCGGTCCCGTGCAGCGTCTACCCGACGTCGAGCCCGGAACAGCTACACCACGTCGCCCGGCACAGCCGGGCTCGCGCCCTCGTCGTCGAGAACACCGCCATGCTCGACAAGTGGGCGGACCTGCTGAGAGACCTGCCCGACCTGCAGTTGGTCGTCGTCGTGGACGCCCTTGCGGACGAGCAGGGGATCGTCACGCTCCATCAGGTCGCCGCGGCGGGGGACCGGGCGCACCGCGCCGACCCCGCCGCGTTCCGGCGCACGTGGAGCGCCATCCGGCCGGAGGACCCGGTGACCCTGCTCTACACCTCGGGAGCCACCGGTGACCCCAAGGGCGTGGTGCTGAGCCACCACAACGTCATCTACCAGGCCGCCGTCCTGGAGGAGGCGGTCAGCCTCACCCCACACCCGCACACAGTCGCCTACCTTCCACTCGCGCACATCGCCGAGCGGATGCTGAGCATCTACCAACCCGTCTACCGCGGCGCACACGTCACCGCCTGCCCCGACCAGTCGCAGCTCACCGCCGCGCTGCGTGCGGTCCGTCCGGTCCAGTTCTTCGGCGTACCGAGGGTGTGGGAGAAGATCGCCGCCGGAGTGCAGGCGCAACTGGCGGCCGCCGACGCGCAGACCCGCACGGCCTACGAGACCGCGAGCACGGCGGCCCGGACGGCCTTCGAGCATCGCGCCGCCGGCCGCCCCGTCCCGCCCGACCTGGCGGCGCAACTGGCGGTCCTCGACGCGAAGGTGCTCAGCCCGATCCGCGCCAAGCTCGGCTTGGACCGGCTGCAATGGGCCACCAGTGGCGCCGCGCCCATCCCGGTCGACATTCTGTTCTCACTTGCCGGACTGGGCATCGACGTCCTCGAGGTCTGGGGCATGACCGAGACCACCGCGACCGCGACGGTCAACCTCCCCGAGGCCTTCCGACCCGGCACGGTCGGGCGGCCCAACCCCGGCATGGAGCTTCGGCTGGCCGCCGACGGCGAGATCCTCGTGCGCGGTCCGCTGATCTGCCTCGGCTACCTCGGCGACGACGGCGAGGTGGAGCCGCTGACGGACGCCGACGGCTGGTTCGCCACCGGCGACGTGGGCACCCTGGACGACGACGGCTACGTCACCATCACCGACCGTAAGAAGGAACTCATCATCACCTCCACCGGCAAGAACGTCCCGCCGACCCGCGTGGAGAACCTGCTGCGCCTGCACCCGCTCATCGGGCACGCCATGGCCGTCGGCGACCGCCGCTCCCACATCACCGCCCTCGTCGCCCTCGACCCCGAAGCCCTCGCCGCCTGGGCCGTCCGTCACAACGCCGACCCGTCGGACGTCGCCGCCCTGTTCGAGGACGAGAGGGTCAGTTCGGAGATAGCGGCGGCGGTCGCGGCAGCGAACGCCAAGCTCGCCCGGCCCGAGCAGGTCAAGGCTTTCAGAGTCCTCCCATCCCCCTGGACCCCCGAGTCCGGCGAGCTCACCCCCACCCTCAAACTCCGCCGCCGCGTCATCGCCGACCGCTACGCCACCGACATAGAGGCGCTCTACGCCGACAGCCGGTGAAACGTACGAGACAGTCTTGACCGGGACCGGGCAGCACGCCGGCTGACCAGGCCATGAGGGACGCCGCGCCGCGCGTGCGGGGCGCCTTCGACAGTTACCACAGGTCGGTCAGCCGACCATCGCGTCACCACCGGCCGATCCGGTCGCGAAGAAGGGCCGGTGCGGAGGGCGGTTTCTCGGGGTCGTCGCACCACGTGGTCGTGTTGATCAGGCGGCGAGTGTTTCTGCAGACGCTCGGCTGGGGTTTCCCCGCCGAGCGTCTTGCGTGAGCGGAAGGCGACTGAGGCGCGGCAGCGATCTCCGTGAGGGGGCGACACACAAGATCCAACCGGTCGGACCGTGGCGCCGGCGGTTGAGCCGGTTGCCGTACTTCGGACTGTACGGCCCACCGGAACGGCCAGTCTGGTGAGGACGGTGTAACAGGTGCCCACGTTCGTTGCGCTTGTGCTGGCAGGGGTGGAAGTCGCGCCGGCCACGTAGCCGGGGCCAGCCCTGCCTACCGGGCGGGATCTTCGTCACGCGCTGGAGCGGAACTCCGGGTGGAAGGGGCCAATTGTGCATGATCTTTCTGCGGTCGCCCGAGAGCGGGAGGTGCTTTCCGCCGTCGCCGATGCGATCGCAGCCGCGACGGTCGGCAGGAGTTTGCGTGTGGCCGTCACATGCCCCGATTCGCACCTTACCTTCGTCGGTCAGCTCACGCGGGCGCTGCACGCTCGCGGCCTGGCATGCCGCTGCGTGGTTTCGAAGCCGAATCCGTCCGTCGCCGGCTTGCCGTCCGAATCCGGAGAGCCTGAGTCGACGCTTGCCGTGATCACCAGCGATCCGTTCGCGCAGACCGACGCTGACGTGCAGCGCGTGAACATCGACGTGACCGCTGGCGCGTCACCGGCACCCCGACGGGTCGCCGGTCACGGCCAGGCAGGTGATGGGACACCGGATGCCGACAAGCAGCCCGACGTCGTTCTCGAATATCACGAGCCAGCTCGGCTGATCCTCCGCCACATGGCGCCCCACCTGTCTCGTGCCGTGGCCGGATAGGTCCGCCGGGTTAGGCAAACCCCCTTCGCCACACAGGCCAACGGAGCCCGGAGTGCACACGCAGGGTGCCCGGATGGCGGCCACAAGCACGCGAACAGCACGATGGCGAGCACCGCCGCGATCGGCTGGAACCGACCTCCGTCACCGTTCCATCCGCTCGCGGCGAGCGCGCCAAGACCAGCGCATACGATCATGAAGAGGATGAGACCCGGCCGGTCAACCGGGTGAGGCTCACAGGGGCAGGCGCAACGACTGATTTCCATCTTTCGATGATGTTGGTACTGTGCTGCGGTGTCTCCCCCTCGCACCGTCAGCACGCCACCGGGCGACCGCTCCCTGACCGTCGAATCCACGCGTTCCACCTCCCGGCGAACGCAGCTCGCACGCTTCGGCGAACCCGGTCTCGCGTGGCTGATGCTGTTGCCTTCAGTGGCGATATTCGCCCTGTTCGTGTTCTGGCCACTCGGGCGAACCCTCTATCTGTCCGTGCACGGGAACGACATCTTCGGCGCCCCGTCCGAGTACGTCGGCGGGGAGCACTACCGGGAGATGCTGTCCGGGGAGTTCGGCAGGGTGCTGGCCACGACGGCGTTGTTCACGCTGTTCTCCGTGGTGCCGGCCGTCCTGGGCGCGCTCTTCGTGGTGCTGCTGCTCGAGGCGCGCATACGCGGGGTACGGGCGCTGCGCACCGCGTTCGCGCTGCCGTTCGCGTTCTCGGTGGCGACCGCGTCGGTGGTCTTCGCCGTCATCTACAACCCGGCGATCGGAGTGGCGAACGGCCTGCTCGGATACCTCGGAATCGACCGGGTCGACTGGCTCACCGACCCGTCGATCGCGCTGCCCGCCGTCTGCGTCGCCACGGTGTGGATGAACTTCGGCTACAACATCCTCGTGCTCTCCGCCGGAGTATCGGCCATCTCGCCCGAGGTGGTCGAGGCGGCGCGGCTGGACGGCGCGACCGGCTGGCGGCTGGCGTCGCGGATAACCGTGCCGCTGCTCTCCCCGCAACTGTTCTTCCTCGTCGTGGTGTCCACGATCCACGCGTTGCAGAGCTTCGGGCAGATCCACATCCTGACCAAGGGCGGACCGGACCAGGCCACGACGACGCTGGTCTACTCGATCTACGAGAGGGCGTTCGCCTTCGGTTCCTCCGACTTCGGCGCGGCCAGCGCGCAGGCCGTCGTGTTGCTGGTCATCATGCTCGGCTGCACGGCCGTCCAATTCGGCATCCTCGAACGGCGGGTCCACTACCGATGAAGAAGCCCAGCCTCGGGCAGGCCACCGTCTACGTCGTGCTCGGCCTGGCCGCGATCCCCGTTCTGTTCCCGGTCTACTACGGCTTCGTCGGCGCCGTCATGGGCCCCGGTGACCTGGCGACCTACCCGCCCGCGCTGGTGCCGCAGGAACTGCACTGGCAGAACATCAGGGACGTGTTCCGCTCGGTGCCGCTGGGCCGCTTCTACGTGAACTCCGCCGTCCAGGCCGGGGTCATCACGGTGGCACAGGTCGTCACCAGCATCTTCGCCGCGTACGCCTTCGCGTTTCTTCGCCTGCCCGCGAAGGCGGCGACCTTCGGCCTGTTCCTCGCCACCCTCATGGTGCCGTGGGAAGCGATCATCATTCCCAACTACCTGGCCATCTCCGGCTGGGGCCTGACGCGGGGTGGGCTGACGTACCTCGGCCTGGTGCTGCCCTTCCTCGCCTCGGCGTTCGGCACCTTCCTGCTGCGTCAGGCGTTCCTGCAGTTCCCGACCGAGTTGCGGGACGCCGCAGTGATCGACGGGTGCGGTCACTGGCGCCTGTTGTGGCGGGTCATCGTGCCCCTGTCCAAGCCCTCGATCGCGGCGGTCGGGGTCTACGTCTTCCTCTCGGCGTGGAACCAGTACTTCTGGCCGCTGATCCTGATCCGCGACACCGAATTCCAGACGCTTCAGATCGGCATCTCCCAGCTCAACGATGCCGAGGCGGCGCAGCCGGGTCTCGTCCTCGCCGGCGTCGCGCTCTCCCTGCTGCCCACGCTGGCCGTCGTGATTCTCGGTCAGCGCCACATCGTCCGCGGCCTGACCGCCGGCGCGCTGCGGTGAACCTTCGAGAAGGAGAGAACCAATGAGAAGACCTCGGCTCCGCCGGACCACAGCGGCGCTCGTCGCCCTCGTGGCCGCCGCCGCGCTCACGGCCTGCGGCGACTCCGGATCCGGCACCGACAGCGGCGGTGACGCGCTCGACGCCCCCGGTGCCGAGGTGCTGGAGAAGGCCACGGACAAGACCACCATCGAGTTCTGGCACGCGATGAAGGGGGCCAACGCCACCGCCGTCGACCAGCTCGTCGCCGACTTCAACGCGCAGAGTGGGGGCAAGGTCGAGGTCAAGGCGGTCTTCCAGGGAAGCTACGACGAGACGATCGCGAAGTACAAGGCCTCGGTCCAGCAGAAGAGCACACCGGCCCTGGTGCAGATCTACGACATCGGCAGCCGCTTCATGGTCGACTCCAAGCAGGTCGTGCCGATGCACAAGTTCATCGAGAAGGACGGCTTCAACGCGGCCGACATCGAGCCGAACATCGCCAGCTACTACTCCGTCGACGGCAAGATGTGGTCGATGCCGTTCAACTCCTCGACGCCCCTGCTCTACCTCAACAAGGAGGCGTTCGAGCGCGTCGGCCTCGACCCGACGAAGCCACCGAGCAACCTCGCCGAGATCGGCGATCTGGCGAAGAAGCTGACGGTCAAGGACGCCAGCGGCAAGACGGTCCAGTACGGCTTCGGAGCCGCCATCTACGGATGGCTGCTGGAGCAGTTGCTGGCCACCGACGGCAAGGAGTACTGCGACAACGGCAACGGGCGTACGGGCCTGGCCTCGAAGGTGCAGTTCGACCAGGAGACGGCCGTGCGTGTCGCGCAGTGGTGGACGGACCTGGTGAAGGGCGGCTACGCGACGAACACCGGCCGCAAGACCGACGACGCCCAGGCGGCGTTCAAGGCGGGCACGGTCGCCATGCACCTGGAGTCCACCAGCGTGTTGCGCGGCTACGTCGACGCCGCGAAGGGCAGGTTCACCGTCCTCACGGCCCCGTACCCGAAGGTGAGCAGCTCGTCCACGGGCGGACCGATCATCGGTGGCGCCTCCCTGTGGATCAACGGCGTCGGCCACGGCGCGAAGGATAAGCGTGCCGCGTGGGAGTTCGTGAAGTTCGCCTCCACCCCGGCCCAGCAGGCCAAGTGGCACACCAGCACCGGGTACGTGCCGATCAACGCCAAGGCGCTCGACGAGCAGATCGACAAGGACTGGATGGCGAAGTTCCCCCAGTTCCGCACCGCGGTCGACCAGCTGCACGCGCTGCCGCCGTCGGTCGCGTCGGCCGGGTGCCTGCTGGGCGTGATGCCGCAGGCCCGCAAGGCGTCCGAGGACGGCCTGGAGGCGGCGATCGTCGGTAGCAAGCCGGCCGACCAGGCCATGAAGGACGCCGCGACGAGCGTGCAGGGCGCCATCGACAGTTACAACAAGTCGGTCAGCTGATCATCGCGCCACCGCCCGGGGTCAGGGAGAAAGGCCAGCTCCGACGGCGCTGGCCTTTCTCCCTGTGCCGGTCCCCCGCGCGGCGGGGGGCGCTGGTGCCTCGCCGCGTCCGGCAACGCCGGGTGCCGGCAGCCGGCCGCGCTACCGCCCACGGCGCTCGGACGCACGGGGAGTCGCCTCGACCAGCCGCCGCGTGATCCACAGTGGTGAGGTGACGGCGTTGCCCATGACGACGGCGTGGGCGCCGGCCTCGAAGGCCTGCCGGACCTGCTGCGCCGTGCGGTAGCGACCCTCCGCGATCACCGGCACCTCCAGCCGCTCGGCGAGCTGGGCGACGAGTCGTAGGTCGGGGCCCTCCGTCGGCGGGCTGGCCGGCGTGTAGCCGGAGAGTGTCGTGGCCACCGCGTCGGCACCGGCGTCGACCGCGGCCAGGCCCTCGGCCAGGGTGGAGATGTCGGCCAGCACCAGGGCGGCGGTGCGCGAGTGCACCGCGCGTACCGTGTCGGCGAAGCTGCCTGCGTCCGGGCGGGGCCGGTCGGTGGCGTCGACGGCCACGACGTGCGCCCCGGCCGTGGCGGCCCGCACCGCGTGCGCCGGCGTCGGGGTGATCATCACTCCGGTGGTGCCGTGTTTGACCAGGCCGATCACGGGCACGTCGACGGCGGCGCGAATCGCCTCGATGTCGTCCGGCCCGTTGGCGCGGATCGCCACCGCACCGCCCGCCGCGGCCGAGGCCGCCACCCGGGCCTGCACGTAGGCGTCCCGCATCGGGTCGTCGGGCTCGTCGGGCAGTGGCTGGCAGGACACCACCAGACCACCCCGCATGACGTCGAAGACCGTCACGTGTCCTCCATCGCCATTCGGGCTGCCCCGATCGCCACGGCGTTGTCACCGAGCGCCGACGGCAGCAGCGGTACGTGGGACCAGGCCGGTAGCACTTCAGCCTGGTAGGCGCGGGTCGCCGCGGACAGGACCGCCGGCGCCGCGCCGCCGGCCAGGACGACCGCCGCCGGGTCGAGCAACGCGACGAGTCCGGCGAGGGCCGCGCCCAGCGTCTCGCCGGCGTGATCCAGCACGCGCTGGGCGGCGGCTTCGCCGGCTGCGGCCCGGGCGGCGACCTCCCGCCCGCTCACCTGCTCACCGGCAGCCAGGGCGTAGGCGGCGGCGATCCCGCTGCCGGACGCCACGGCCTCCAGGTGCCCCCGGCGCCCGCAGCCGCAGCGCAGCTGCTCCGCGCCGGGAACCGGCAGGTGGGCGACCTCGCCTGCCGCCCCCCGGGCGCCGCGTTCGAGGCTGCCGCGCCGGGTCAGAGCCCCGCCGAGGCCGGTCCCGACGGCGACCAGGAGCAGATGCTCCCGGCCGCGCCCCGCGCCCGTCCACGCTTCCGCTAGCGCGGCGGCGTTCACATCGTTGTCGACGTGCACCCGGCGGCCCAGTCGGGCGCCCAACTCGTCGGCGATCCTGGTGCCGACCCAGCCGGGCAGGCTGTCCGTGGCGTACCGGACGGTGCCGGTGGCCGGATCCAGTGTGCCGGCGGCACCCACCCCGGCGCCCGCGACCCGACCGCCGTCCAGGAGCCGCCCGGCCAGTTCGGCGGCCGTGTCGAGCACCATCGCCGGCCCGTGTCGGGCGGGTGTGGGGGCCTGGACCCGGGCGGCCACCTGCCCGTCGGGGGTGAGCAGCAGGGCGATCGTCTTCGTGCCCCCGATGTCGATGCCGAGATACGCGACGTCCGCGTTCCCCGTGGCGAAGCTGTCGATCATGGTTCCGTTTCTCGGGGTGACCGGTGATTGTCGTGTCGTCCTGGTTGAGCGCTCGCAAGCCCTGGTTTCGGCCCAGACCGCAAGTTACGCTACGGCGGATCAGAGGCGTGTACCGGGATCGGGTGCCCGCCGCCCGCCCGCTGCGATCCACCCGCGTCCGGCAGGGCGTCGCATCGCCGCCGGCGCTGGTCGAGGTTCGTGATCCGGGGCGACTATGGGCAGGTTACGGCCCCGGCCGCAACATTTCGAGCCACACTCCATCCATCATTGAAGGAGACCGATGAAACGGACAGGACTGCGGGCCGCCGCCCTGCTCACCGCCGGCGGGCTGCTCGCCGGCTTCCTCGTCGTCACCGCCGGCGGTGCGGTGAACGCCGCCCCGCCGCCGGCTCCCGCCCCGATCGTCGGTGCGGAACAGGACCTGGGCCACGCCATCAATTCGCGGGTGCTCTCGCAGTACCAGGCGCAGGGCGTCGACCAGCAGGGGCGTCCACAGGCCTACTGGGTGACCGCCGGCAACAGCGAGGTCACGGCGATGTTCCAGGTCACGGACATCCGGTCGGGGAAGGTGGTCTTCGGCCAGCGACTGCCCTCCGGTACCGGTAGCTGGGCGGTCACCTTCGCCAGGCCGCAAGGCGCCGTCTACTTCGGCATGACCAACGGCGCCGTCTACACCTGGTCCCCCGGGGACACCTCGGTCACGTCCCTGGGCGTGCCGTACCCGGACGAGCAGATCTGGCGGATGGCCGCGGCGCCGGACGGTGTCGTCTACGGCGGGACGTACCCCAGCGGAAAGCTCTTCTCCTACGACCCCGCCACGAAGCGGTTCACCGATCACGGTCAGATCGTTCCCGGGGAGACCTACGGACAGGCGCTCGCGATCGACGACCGGTACGTCTACTTCGGCACCAAGCCGAACGCGAAGCTGGCCCGCTTCGACCGCGCCACCGGCGAGGTGCGGCCGATCACGCTGCCCGCCCGGTACGCGGACGAGGAGGCCGTCTACGACCTCACCCTCGCCGGGGGATACCTGTTCATCCGGCTCGACCATTCCAGTGACCTGCTCGTCTACCGCCTCAGCGACGGGGTCGTCGTGAACATCGTCCCCGCGATCTCCGGTCGGATGGTCTCCGAGACCGATGCCACGGGCCGGTACGTCTACTTCCGCATGGTGGCCGACGGCATCGTCCGGTACGACCTCCAGACCCACACCTACACGCCGGTCGGCTGGAAGCCGAACGCGCTGCCGGGCAGTTGGGAATGGGTCGACCTGGCCGACCCGGCGTGGCCCGGACCGACCCTGTCGATGACGTACTACTACGGCCGCGTCTACCTCTGGAACCCGCAGACCCGGCTGACCAGGTACATCGGCGAGCAGGACCTGGAGGGCGCCCCCAACCCGATCCAGGCGATGGGGACCGGGCCGGACGGATCGGTCTACATCGGTGGGTTCCTGTCCCCGCCCGGGATGGCGCGCTTCGACCCGGCCGACGACTCCATGACCCTGCTGTCCGGCGCCGGGCAGGTGGAGGGTTTCGGAACCCGCGGCGACCACCTGCTCTACGGTCGCTACCCGGACGGCAACCTGCTCTCCTACGACACCACCAGGCCGTGGGCGTACGGGTCCAACCCGGCTCCCAGGGCCGTCCTGGGCGACGAGCAGCAGCGGGCGCAGGCCTTCGTCGACCTGGGTGAGACGGTCGCCGTCGGCAGCATCCCCCGCGCGGGTCGCCTCGGCGGCGCCCTGAGCTTCTGGACGCCGTCGACCGGTGCCGTGCAGACCTACCGGGACATCGTGCCGCAGCAGAGCGTCGTCAGCCTGGTCGAGCACGACGGACTGCTCTACGGCGGCACCTCCGTCAACGGCGGGTACGGCATCGAGCCGACCGCCACCGAGGCCGAACTGTTCGTGTTCGATCCGCAGACCCGGCAGGTGGTCGAGCGCGTGGTTCCCGCGCCCGGCGGCTCGGCCGTGAACGCGCTGGTCGTCGACCCGGCCGGCACCATCTGGGGCCTGTCCGACGGCACGCTGTTCACCTTCGATCCGACGACCCGCACGGTCACCAGGTCGGAGCGGCTCTTCCCGGACGAGACGACGATGTACGGCCACGAGCGGGGTCTCGTCCTCGCCGACGACGGCTTCTTCTACGCGTCGGTGTCCGACAGCCTCTGGCGGATCGACCCGGCGACGTGGAACGCCGTCGAGCTGGCCGCCGGCCGGGTGGCCTTCCTCACCAAGGGCGGCGACGGCAACCTCTACTACGGCCGGGTGTCCCGCCTGTACCGGTGGAACTTCGCGCTCCCCGCGGTGTGCAGCCGCGTCGTCAGTGGCAGCTACGCGGGGCCGCTCGAGGTCACGACGGGGACCACCTGCCTGCGGGACGCCACGGTGTCCGGGCAGGTGTCGGTGGGCAACGGGGCGGCGCTGGTGGTCCGGGACAGCACCGTCGAGGGACCGGTCGTGGCCCAGCGGGCCGCCGGCGTGACCGTGCGGGGCAGCTCGGTGGTCGGGCCGCTCTCCGCCACCGGCACCACCGGTGACTTCAGGCTGGTCGACTCGTCGGTGGCGGGGCCGGTGACCGTGGTCGACGGACGAGGGCCGTCGGTTCTGGCGGGCAACGTGATCGAGGGCCCCCTGCGCTGCACCGGCAACGATCCGGCGCCGCAGGACGACGGTCAGCCGAACGAGGTGACCGGCCCCGTGCAGGGGCAGTGCGGGAAGCTCTGACCTCTCGTGGTCCCGCGGCCGGGGGGGGGGGGGGGGGGCCGGGGCCCCCCCCCCCCGCCCCCCCCCCCCCCCCCCCCCCCCCGGCCGCGGCGCGCCCCGGCCAGGTGCGGAAGTCGGGGCTCGTCCTGCTCACCGCGGCGGAGCACCAGGGGCGCGTCCGACGGATCGAACCCGACCAGAGTCCGGATGGGTGCGGGCGGAGGGAAGCGACGCGCACAGAAACCGGTTACAGTGCTCGGACCGGACCACACGACGACAGGAGGTGCCCCGGTGACGAGCACCAGCGACCACCGACCGGCAGACGCCCGATCCGACTGGGAGTCGCGGATCGCGTTGCGCAGCGACGAGACGGGAACGACGGACGGCACGCCCGTCCTCGCCCCGCCGGACGGTCTGGCGGCGGTCGCCGGGGTCCACCACGTCCGTCTCTCGTGGTCCCCGGTGCCCGGCGCGGTGGGTTACCTGGTACACCGCGCGCCGGTGCGCGACGGCGCCGCCGACGGCGAGCTGACCCCGATCGACCACCTCGGCGGTGACGTCCTCGCCATCCCCGACACCTGGTACGTCGACACCACCGGCGAGCCCGGCCAGCCGTACGCCTACGCGGTCGCCGCCGTCCCCGAGGTCACCGTCACCGGCCCGCTCGGGGCGCGGGTGACCTGCGCGTCGCTGCCCGCCACCGACGTCGCCCCGACCGTCCTCCTCCAGGTCGACGCGGCCGCGGACGGCGCCGCGCTGGCCCGGCCGTGGCAGCCGATGATCGGTAGCGAGCGGCTGTCCCAGCTGCTCTGCACGGACACCTCCGGCGGCCGGGAGATCGGCGGCGAGCTGCTCGCCGCGCTGCGCCGCATCCGCGACGAGATCGGCGTCGAGACGGTTCGCGCGCACTCGATCCTCCACGACGACCTCGGCGTCTACCGGGAGGTGGACGGCGAGCCGGTGATCGACTTCTCCGGCGTCGACCGGGTCTACGACCTGCTCCTGTCCATCGGGCTGCGACCGGTCGTCGAGATCGGCTTCATGCCTCGCGACCTGGCCAGCGACCCGGAGCGGACGGTCTTCGAGTACCGCGGGGTCATCTCCCCGCCGAAGGACTGGGACCGCTGGGGCGAGCTGGTCCGGGCCCTCGTCGCGCACCTGCTCGACCGGTACGGCGACGAGGTGCTGGGCTGGGACTTCGAGGTGTGGAACGAGGCCAACCTCGAGGTGTTCTGGTCGGGCACCCGCGAGGAGTGGATGCGGCTCTACGACGTGACCGCCAAGGCGGTCAAGGAGGTCGACCCCCGGATCCCCGTCGGTGGCCCGTCGTCCGCCGCCGCCGGCTGGGTCGACGCGCTGCTGGAGCACGTACGGCGCTCCGGCGCTCCGGTCGACTTCGTCTCCACGCACACCTACGGCAGCCCGCCGCTGGACCTGCGCCCCACCCTGGAACGGCTCGGCTTCGGGCACGCCCGAATCCTGTGGACCGAGTGGGGCGTGACGCCCACCCACTTCCACCCGGTCAACGACGGCACGTCCGCGGCGACGTTCCTGCTCACCGGCATGCGTTCGGCAGCGGGCCGGGTGGACGCCCTGTCCTACTGGGTGGCCAGCGACCACTTCGAGGAGTTGGGCCGCCCGCCGCGGCTGTTGCACGGCGGCTTCGGCCTGATCTCCGTCGGCGGGATCGCCAAGCCCCGTTACCACGCGCTGCGAATGCTCAGCCGGCTCGGCGAGACCGAGCTGCCGGTGCGCGCCGGCGGGGACGGCGCCGACGGCCTCGTCCAGACCTGGGCCAGCCGGCGCGCGGACGGCAGCCTGGCCATCCTGGTGTGGTCGTCCACGCTGGACCAGTCCAAGCGCGACGGCGACCCGGCGCTCGCCCGCCAGATCCGCCTGGTCGTCGACGGCGCGGCCGGCCGGACCGTGACCGCCACCCGGCTCGACCGCGAGCACGGCGACATCACCACCCTGGCCGAGCAGCTCGGCGTCACCGAGTGGCCGGTCGGGGAGCAGTGGGACGCGCTGCGCGCCGTCGACGTGCTACCGGTCGAGAAGGTCACCACCGCCGTCGAGGGCACGGCGGCGGTGGTGGAGCTGCACCTGCCACAGCCGGGCGCGGTGCTCGTCGAGGTGGCCGGAGGCTGACCGTGCGGCCGAACCCTCCGCCGCCCGACGCCACGACGTCCGGCGCGGCCACGCCCGCGGCCGGCGGCTCCACGCCCGCGCCGGGGCGGGGACACGGCCACGGCATCCGGGTACGTGCCGGTCGCGGGCAGGTCGACGTCGACTGGGATCCGGTGTCCGGCGCCGCCGGCTACCTGGTGCACCGGGCCGACGGCGACGGCCCGTACCGGGTGGTCGACCATCGCGGCGGTGACCTGCTCGCGGTGCCCGGCCCGCCGTACGCCGACACGACCGTCGAACCCGGGCGGCGCGTGCGGTACGCGGTGCGCCCGGTGCTCGACCCGGACCGGCCCGGCGACTGTCCGCTCGGGCCGGCGTCGGCGCCGGTCACGGCCCGCGACGGCGGTGACGCGGTGGTCGAGGTGACCGTCGACGCCGCCCGCCCGGTCGGGCCGGTGCCCCGCCCGTGGCGGGACATGGTCGGCTCGGAGCATCTGAGCCTGCTGCTCTGCACCGACCGGGTGGGCGGCGAGGAGATGGGGGCCGGGCTGGCCGCCGCGCTCGGCCGGGTGCGCCGCGAGCTGGGCGTCGAACGGGTCCGCGCGCACGGCATCCTCGGCGACGACCTGGGCGTCTACCGGGAGGTCGACGGCCGCCCGGTGCACGACTTCACCGGCGTCGACGCCGTGCTCGACGCGCTCGCCCCGACCGGCCTGCGGCCGGTGCTGGAGCTGTCGTTCGTGCCGCGGGCGCTGGCCCACGACCCGTCCCGCGAGGTCACCGCGGCGGGCGTGTCCAGCCCGCCCCGCGACTGGGACCGGTGGGCGGCGTTGGTCGGCGGCCTCATCCGGCACCTGCGGGCCCGAGTCGGCGACGCCGAGCTGCGGCGGTGGGCGGTCGAGGTGTGGAACGAGCCGGACCTGGACTGCTTCTGGACCGGCACCCGCGAGGACTACCTGCGGATGTACGACGTGACGGCCCGGGCGGTGCGCGAGGCCTGCCCCGGCCTGCCGGTCGGCGGGCCGGCGACCGCCGCGACGAGATGGATGGAGCCGTTCCTCGACCACGTCGACGCCTCGGGCGCGCCGCTGGATTTCCTCTCCACCCATGTCTACGGCAGCCCGCCGCTGGACCTGCGACCGGCCCTGGAGCGGCACGGTCGGGCCGGCACCCCACTGCTCTGGACGGAGTGGGGCCCCTCCCCCACCCACTTCGCGCCGGTCAACGACTCGGTGCTCTCGGCCGCCTTCGTGGCCACCGGGATGCAGGAGGCGGCCGGCCGGGTCGCGGCATTGGCCTGCTGGGTGGCGAGCGACCACTTCGAGGAGCTGGGCCGCCCGCCCGCGCTGCTGCACGGCGGGTTCGGGCTGCTGTCGATAGGCAACCTGGCCAAGCCCCGGTTCTGGGCACTGTGGATGCTGGAACAGCTCGCGCCGGTGCAGCTCGCCGCCCGGCTCGACGGGGACGGCGCGGGGACGCTGGTGCGGGCCTGGCCATCTGTCGACCCGGACAGCGGGCGGGTCGCCGTGGTGCTCTGGAACGGCACGCTGGACCAGGGTGTGCTGGGCCGGCCCGACCAGCGCCGCCGGCTGAGCCGTACGGTGCGGCTGCGCATCGACGGGCTGCCCGCCCCCGGATACGAACTCCGGCACCGCCGGCTGGACGAGCGGACGTCGAATCTCGCCGCGACCGCGCGCCGGCTCCGCGTCGACGGCTGGCCCACGGAGGAGCAGTGGGCCGGGCTACGGGCCGCCGACACCGTCGCCGACGCGGGGCCGCCGGTCACCGTCGTGCCGGACGGCGGCTGCCTGCGGCTGCCGCTGACCCTGCCCCTGCCGTCCCTCGCACTGGTGGAGCTGACCCCGCGATGACCCACACCGGCCCGTGGTGGCGGGAGGCCGTGACCTACGAGGTGTATCTGCGTTCCTTCGCCGACGCCGACGGCGACGGTCTCGGGGACCTGCCCGGTCTGCGTTCCCGGCTGCCCTACCTGGCCGCGCTCGGCGTGGACGCCGTCTGGGTCACCCCGTTCTATCCCAGCCCCGACCGCGACGCCGGGTACGACGTCACCGACCACCGCGATGTCGACCCCCGGCTCGGCACCCTCGCGGACGTGGACCGCCTCGTCGCCGACGCGCACCGGCTCGGCCTGCGGGTGCTGGTCGACCTGGTGCTCAACCACGTCTCCTCGGCCCATCCGTGGTTCGTCACCGCCCGCGCCGCCGGCCCCGGCTCGCCGGAGCGGGCCCGGTTCCACGTCCGGACCGGCCGCGGCCCGGCCGGTGCGGAGCCGCCGAACAACTGGCGGTCCATCTTCGGCGGCTCGGCGTGGGCGCCGTTCGGCGACGGCGAGTGGTATCTGCACCTGTTCGACACCGAGCAGCCCGACCTGCGCCACGAGCACCCGGAGGTGGCCGCCGACGCGCTGGCCACGCTGCGGTTCTGGCTGGACCGCGGGGTCGACGGCGTCCGCTTCGACGCGGCCGGCTCGCTGTGCAAGGACCCCGACTACCCGGAGCTTCCGCCCGGCTGGCAGCCCGGTGACCCGGCGCCGTACAGCGACCGGGACGAGGCGCACGAGATCTACCGCCGGTGGGCGCGGGAGCTGGCGTCGTACCCGGGTGACCGGCTCGGCGTGGCGGAGACCTGGGGCGGGCCGGAGGTGCTCTCGCCCTACCTGCGCCCCGACGAGCTGGGACAGGCGTTCGCGATGGACCCGCTCTACTGGCCGTTGCGCCCGCAGCCGTGGCGCGACGGCGTCGAGGCGCTCCTCGCCGCCACCACCCGGCACGGGCGGCTGCCCACCTGGGTGCACGGCAGTCACGACGTACGGCGAGCGGCCGACCGGTGGGGACCGGACGGTGCGCGGGCGGTGCTGCTGATGATGCTGGCGCTGCCCGGCGCGGTCTACCTGTACGCCGGGGACGAGCTCGGCCTGCCCGACGTCGCGCTGCCCGACGAGGCGATCCGCGACCCGGTGTTCCGCCGCTCCGGCGGCGTGGACCGGGGGCGCGACGGCGCCCGGGTGCCGATGCCGTGGACCGCAGGCCCGGCGCCGTACGGTTTCGGCCCGGCCGGGTCCACGCCGTGGCTGCCCCAGCCGTCGGGCTGGGGAGCACGCTCGGTGGCCCGCCAACGCCACGACCGGACGTCGGCGCTGGCCCTGGTCCGGGCGGCGCTGCCGCTGCGCGGTACCTGCTGGCGGGGTCGACCGGCGCGGCTGTCCTGGCGCGAGGCGCCGGCCGGCTGTCTCGCCTTCCGGCGCGGCGCCGGCGGGCCGACCTGCCTGGTGAACCTCGGTGACGGGCCGGTCGACTGGCGGCCCTACGGGGACCGGGTCCTGCTCGCCAGCGGCGCGGCGGGAGCCGGCAAGCTGCCGGCCCGCTCGACCGCCTGGCTGGCCTGACCGGCCGGCCGTCCCTCCCCCACCCACGGTGGGGAGGCCGATCGGGGCCCGGTGGCCGTCGGGCGATGGCGGGCGATGGCGGGCGCCCTGAAGTCAGGCCGACGGCGTGCTCTCCCGGCCGGTGGCTTCCGCGAACGGGTTGGGGATCGAGTCGAGCAGCAACCTGGTGTAGTCGTCCCGGGGGGCCCCGATCACCTCGCGGGTCGGGCCGCGCTCCACCAGGATCCCCTGGTGGAGCACCAGCACCTCGTCGGCGAGCAGCCGGGCGCTGAGCAGGTCGTGGGTGATGTAGAGCATCGCCAGCCGCCGCTCTCGGACCAGCTCTCCGAGCAGCTCCAGGATCTCGGCGCGGATCGACACGTCCAGCATGGAGATCGGCTCGTCGGCGATCAGCACCTGCGGGCCGGGGGCGAGGGCCCGGGCGGTCACCACCCGCTGCCGCTGCCCGCCGGAGAGCTGGTGCGGCAGCTTGTCGAGGAACTGCCCGGCCGGGGCGAGCCCCACCCGCTCCAGCAGCTGGGCCGCGCGTTCCCGGACGGCGTCGCCGCGCAGCCCGGCGAAGTTGACCAGCGGCCGGGACAGGGCGTACGCCACCGTGCGGGTCGGGTTCAACGCGCTGAACGGGTCCTGGAAGACCATCTGCACGTGCCGCCGGTAGTCGCGCAGGGCCCGGCCGCGCAGCCGGTCCACCCGGATCCCGGTTCCGGAACCGCCGGTGAACCGCACCTCGCCGGCGCTGGGGCGTTCCACCCCGGTGATGATCCGGGCGATCGTCGACTTGCCGCTGCCGCTCTGCCCGACCAGGGCGGTCACCGCGCCGGGGCGCAGCGCGAAGGACACCTCGCGGACGGCCTCGACGGTGCTGGTGCGCAACCCGCGCCGGCTCGGGTAGCGCTTGCTCACGTTCCCCACGGACAGCACCGCGTCACCCTCACTCGCGGGAGTGTCGGCCTGCCGGGTCAGCGTGCCGGCGGCCGGGAAGTGGCTGTCGAGGGTGGCGGTGGCGCCGAGGGTGACGACCGGCAGCCGGTCCTCCTGGGCGACCAGGCAGCGGACCAGCCCGCCGTGGTCGGGGAGCAGCTGCGGGTGCGTCGTCCGGCAGGCGTCCTCGGCGTGCGGGCAGCGCGGGGTGAAGAGGCAGCCGGAGTGCGGCCGGGACAGGTCCGGTGGCCGACCGGGGATGTAGGTGACCCGCACGTCGGGCAGCCGCGGGTCGGCGTACGAGCCGAGCAGGCCGTGCGTGTAGGGGTGCCGTGGCTCGCGGAGCATGTCGGCGGCCGGCCGGTCCTCCACGATCTCGCCGCCGTACATCACCATCACCCGGTCGGCCATGTCGAGGACGGTGCCCAGGTCGTGGCTGATGAACAGCACCGCGAAGCCGAGCTCGCGGCGCAGCTCGGCCAGCCGGGTGAGGATCTCGCGCTGCACCACCACGTCCAGCCCGGTGGTGGGCTCGTCGAGCAGCACCAGCTTGGGGCGCAGCGCGAGCGCGAGGGCCAGCGCCACGCGCTGTTTCATGCCGCCGGAGAGCTCGTGCGGGTACGCCCGGAGCACCCGCCGGTCCAGGGCCACCAGCTCGAGCAGCTCGGTGGCCCGTTCGGTGACGTCGCCGGGCACCTTGTGCGCGGCGAAGGTGTCGGCGAACTGCGCCTGGACCCGGATCACCGGGTTGAGCGAGTTCATGCTGCTCTGGAAGACGGTGGACAGGTCCGCCCAACGCAGCTCCCGCAACTGCTCCTCGCCGACGGTGGTCAGGTCGACGCCGGCGAAGGTGACCCGGCCGCCGGTGATGCGGGCCGGCGGGGAGAGCAGCCGCAGCACGGCGTTGCCGAGCGTCGACTTGCCGCAGCCGGACTCGCCGAGCAGGCCGACGAACTCCCCCTCGGCGATGGTGAACGAGACGTCGTGCACGGCCCGGTTCGCCGGCAGGTCGCGGGGGGTGTACGTGACGGTGAGGTGGTCCACCTCGAGCAGGGTCATGTCAGTCCTCCCGCAGGTGGGGGTTGCTCAGCGCGTCGATGCCGAAGTTGATCAGCGTGAAGGAGGTGATCAGCAGGGACAGGGCCAGGCCGGGGGCGACCAGCCAGGCCCACTGGCCGGTGAGCAGGGCGCCGCCGAGGCTGGCCTGGTTGAGCATGGTGCCCCAGCTGACCGTCTGCGGGTCGCCGAGCCCGAGGAAGGCCAGGCCCGCCTCGCCGCCGATCGCGCCGAGCGCCGCGCCCATGAAGCCGACCACGATCAGCGAGGTCATGTTCGGCACGATCTCCCGGGCGATGATCCGCGCGGTGCCGTCGCCGGCGAACCGGGCCGCGGTGATGTAGTCGCGGGTGCGCAGCGTGATGATCTGGGACCGCTTGATCCGGGCGCCGTACGCCCAGCCGGTCACGCTGATCACGAAGATGATCAGCCACAGCCCGCGGACCGGGGCGTACGCGGCGAGCGTCACCATCAGCGGCAGCGCGGGCACGACCAGCCCGAGGTTGATCAGGAAGGACAGCACCTCGTCTACCCAGCCCCGCAGGTAGCCGGCGGTCAATCCGATGACCAGCCCGATCAGGGTGGACAGGGCACCGGCCGCCAGGCCGACGACGAGCGAGGTGCGGGCGCCGACGACCAGTTGGGACAGGACGTCCTCGCCCTGGGCGGTGGTGCCGAGCCAGTGGCTGCCGGTCGGGCCGAGCGAGGTGGGGAAGGCGTCGTCGCGCGGGTCGTACGGCGCGATGAGCGGCGCGAAGACCGCGACCGCGATGAACGCGGTCAGCATCAGCAGCCCGATGCGGCACTTGCGGTTGCGCCAGAGGATGACGAACCAACCGGGCAGCCGGCTGTGGCGGGCGAGTTCGGTGGCGGCGGCCTGGACGCCTTCGGTGTCCGTGCCCCGGGCGGGTACGGCGGGGGCCGGCGTGCTCACGCGACCTCACCCCGCTCGTCGCGGGCGATTCTCATGCCGGCTCCACCTTTCGCACCCGTGGGTCCAGGAAGCCGTACAGCAGGTCGGCCAGGAAGTTCGCCACCAGCACACCGATCGTGGTGAACAGGAAGATCGCCTGCATCAGCGGGTAGTCCCGGCTGGACACCGACTCGAGGAGCAGCCGCCCCATGCCGGGATAGTTGAAGACCGTCTCGACCAGCACGGTGCCGCCGAGGATGCTGCCCAGCGCGATGGCGAAGCCGGTGACGTTGGGCAGGATCGCGATGCGCGCACCGTAGGTGATGGCGATGCGTCGCCGGGGCAGGCCACGGGCGACGGCGAGGCGGGTGTGGTCCTCGCCCAGGCTCTGCACCATGTTGTTGCGCATGCCGATGATCCAGCCGATCGGGCCGGTGATGAGCAGCGCCACGGCGGGCAGCACGCTGTGCTGGAAGGCGTCGGAGATGAAGATCCAGCTCCAGCCGGGTGAGCTGCCGCCGCCGTACCCGCCGCGCTCGGGGAACCAGCGCAGGGTGATCGCGAAGACGTAGATGAGCAGCAGGGCGAGCCAGAAGAACGGCAGCGTCCCGAGGAACGTCGAACCGAGGGTGATGACCGAGTCGACTCGGCTGTTGCGGCGGTACGCGGCCCAGGTGCCCAGCAGCGTGCCGACGACGAACGAGATGATCTGGGTGACCCCGACGAGGATCACGGTCCACGGCAGCGCCTGCCCGATCATGTGGGTCACGCTGTAGGGGAAGTAGGTGTACGACACCCCGAAGTCGCCCTGCACCACCGCGCCGAGGTACTGCAGGTACTGCTCGAAGAGATTGCCGTCGGGGGTGCCCAGCATGATCCGGATGGCCTGCAGTTGGGCCGGGTCGATGCTCTCGCTCTGCCCGGCCAGCCGGGACACGATGGCCTCGGCCGGGTCCCCGGGCTGCAGCCGGGGGATCAGGAAGTTGAGGGTGACGGCGGCCCACAGGGTGCCGAGGAAGAAGGCGAAGCGTCTGGCGAAGTAGGCCACGGGAGCCATCCCTTCTCGGGGACGGGCCGGCCGGCGCGCGGGGCGCCGGCCGGCCATCGGCTACTTGGCGTCGGTCCCGGCGGGCTGCAGGTTGGTGATGATCAGCAGGTTGTCGCTGGGCGCGGCGTACGGGTTCTGTTCGTTGGGCCAGCCGGTCGCCTTCGCGGTGCGGTACTGGAACCACTTGGCGCCGTACCAGAGCGGGATCATCGGCACCTGCTCGGTCATCACCTTGGTCAGGTCGGCGACGGCGGCCTTCTGGGCCGCCTCGTCCGTGGCGGTGCGCAGGCTGTCGATGAGTTCGTCGGTGCGCGGGTCGTTCCAGCGGACGAAGTTGCTGACCGCCTTCCTGCCCACCGGCGCGGACTGGTCGCTGGCCAGCGGCTCCTGGAAGTTGCGGAACATGTTGCAGCTGCCGCCGTGCACGCCGAGCAGCATGTCGTAGTTGCCGATCGCGCGGTCGTTCTCGTACGCCTCGGGGGTGGGGGTCTCGGCCCGGACGGCGAAGCCGAGCGCGGTCAGGTTCGCCACGATGATCCGCTGCGCCTGCACCCAGTCGGTCCAGGAGCCGGGCACCCGGAAGCTGAAGGAGATCGGCTTGCCGTCCTTGCCGACGCGCTTGCCGTCGCCGTTGCGGGGATAGCCGGCGGCGGTCAGGTCGGCGTCGGCCTTGGCCGCGTCGTAGCCGACCACGCCCTGGTTGGGGATGTCCTTGGGCAGCCAGTCGGCCTGGCCGGGCACCACGAGACCGGTCTGGCTCGCCGGCTTGACGTAGCCGAGCTGCGCCTTGTCGACGATCTCCTGCCGGTTGAACGCGGGCACCAGGGCCTTACGGAAGGCGGTGTCGTTGAACGGCGCCCTGGTGAGGTTCATGTACACGCTGATCGAGCCGCCGGAGGGGTACCAGTACTTGTTGTGCTCCGGGTCCCGGTCGACGTACGCCTTCTTGACGTCCGGCACGAACATGGCGTTGGTGTCGTACTCGCCTCGGCTGAGCTTGAGTTGGTCGATCTGCCCGCCCCCGTCGGCCTTGTGGAACCGCAGCTCGTCGACCTTGACCTTGTCGGCCTGCCAGTAGTCGGCGTTGCGGCCGAGCGTCAGCTGCTGGGGGTTGAACGCCTTGACGGTGAACGGTCCGGTGCCGACCGGCCTCTCGGCGTTGGTGAAGGTCACCGGGTCGTCGACGGTGGACCAGACGTGCTTCGGCACGACCTTGATCTCGCTGAACAGCGTGAACGCCGCCGCGCCGGGCTGGGTGAACCGCATGGTGACGGTGTGCGGGTCGATCGCCTCGACCGCGCTGAGGTACCGCCAGATGCCCTTGACGTCCAGCGCCTTGTGCGCCCTGAGCATGTCGTAGGTGAAGGTGACGTCGTCGGCGGAGAACGGTTTGCCGTCGTTCCACTTCACCCCGTCGCGCAGCTTCCAGACGAGCGTCTGCGGGTCGGTCCACTTCCATTCGGTGGCGAGCCAGGGCTTGGCCTGGCACCCGTAGTTGTCGTAGGTGATCAGCTGCTCGAAGACGTACTCGGTGGCGCCGAGCCGGCTGGCCTCCAGGTAGGGGTTGTAGTTGGCCTGCGGGTTGCTGCCGCCGCCGAAGTCACCGTAGTCGAGGAACGCGACCCGCCCGTCGGTGCCGGGGCCGGACTTCTGCTCGGTGCCGGTGCAGCCGCTGGCCGCGAGGGCGACGGCGGCTGCGATCGCGGCGATCCGGGCGAGCTTCGATCTCTTCATTGACCGATACCTCCAAGGGGGGCGCCCGTCGGGCAGCCGCAGCTGCGGCGCACGACGAGCTCGGTGGGGAGGACGATGCTGTCGGGAGCCGCCGCGCCAGGGGCCTCGACGGCGTTCAGGATCAGCCGGGCAGCCTCCGCGGCCAGGTCCCGCACCGGCTGCCGGACGGTGGTGAGCGGGGGCGAGACGAGCGCGGCCATGGGTGCGTCGTCGAACCCGGTGATCACGAGGTCCTCGGGCACCCGCAGGCCCCGGCCGAGGGCGCCGACGAGGACGCCGAGAGCGATCTCGTCGTTGGCGCAGACGACCGCCTGCGGCGCGGCCCCGTCACGCAGCAACTGCTCGGCGGCGAGGACGCCGTCGGGCTGCTGCATGGCGACCCGGACCGGCTCGGCGGGCGGGGTGAGCGCCAGCTCCCCGTGGGCGGCGAGGAAACCGTCCCACCGCTCGCTGATGTCGGGCGACCCGTCCGGGTTGCCGACGAAGGCCAGGTCACGCAGGCCGTGGTCGACGAGCAGGTGCCGGGTCAGCCGGGTCATGGCGGGCGCGTTGTCGACGCTGACCGAGGGGACCGTCCCCGTCCCCCGGCCGGCCAGCACGACGACCTGGACCATCTCGGCGAGCCGGAGCAGGACCGGTTCGGAGATGGTGCCGCCGATGACCGCGATCCCGTCGACCCGGCGGGCCATCTCCAGCACCTGCGCGTCGGAGTCCTCACGCATGTGCGTGCAGAGGATGTGCACGCTGGCCCGGGCCGGCACCGCCTCCGACTCGAAGCCCTGGATCAGCTCGGTGAAGTAGGGGCCGGACAGACCGGGGAAGACCAGGCCGAGCGCGCCGTGCCGGCGGGCGGCCAACGCTCGCCCGAGGTGGTCCGGCCGGTATCCGTGCTCCTCGATGGCTTCGAGGACGCGCCGGCGCATCTCCTCCGACACCTGGCCGGTGCCGTTCCAGACCCGGGACACCGTGGCGACGGAGACGCCGGCCAGCCGGGCGATCTCCCGAACCGTGACCCGATTGTTGCCCATGGCCCCCTCGATCCGTAACGTGCGGTTGACAGAAACCGGTTTCAGGCACCATAAGCAGGTGCGAGCCAGATCACAAGTGGACGCCTGGGAAGTCCGGCGAGAGGAAGAGGGAAACCGCATGTCGCGAGTTCTTCTCCACGACCGCAGGATCGTCGTCGACGGTCGACCCCGACTGCTGCTCGCCGGGGAGGTGCACTACTTCCGGCTGCCCCGGGCCCAGTGGGCGGACCGGCTCGACCGGCTCCGCGAGTGCGGCGGCGACACCGTGGCGACCTACGTGCCGTGGCTCTGGCACGAACTACCGGACGGCACAGTGGACCTCACCGGCCGTACACACGAGCAGCGCGACCTCGCCGGCTTCCTGGACCTGGCCCACGCGCGGGGTCTGCACGCGATCGTCCGGCCCGGCCCGTTCATCATGGCCGAGGTCAAGAACGAGGGCATCCCCTACCGGGTGTACGACGAGCACCCGCACCTGCTGCCGACCACCTGGGACGGCGCGCCGATCGACACCCGCACCATCGACTACCTGGCGCCGGAGTTCCTGGCCGCCGCCGACGGCTGGTACGCCGAGGTGATGCCGGTGCTCGCCGGGCGGCTCGCCGACCGGGGCGGACCGGTGGTCGCGGTCCAGCTGGACAACGAGATCGGGATGCTCTCCTGGGTGACCAACTCCCCCGACCTGACCGACGGGGTCTGCGAGGACCTGCGCCGGTGGGCGGTCGACCGGTACGGCAAGGACGGTGCCGCCGAGCGGACCGGCGTCGACCCGGGCGACCCGATTGCCTGGTCGGCGGTGTTGCGGACCCCGGCCGAGCCGCGGTCCCTGGCGGTGCACGACCTCCTGGGCCGCTACATGCGCGACCGTTACCGACGCTACGTCGTGGCGCTGCGCGCCTCCGCCGAGCGGCACGGAGTAACCGGCGTGCCCTTCCTGGTCAACGTCCACGGCACCGGCGGCGGGCGCGGGCGCACCTTCCCGATCGGAATCAGCCAGCTCTTCGAGGCCTACCGGGGCCAGCCGCAGCTCACCTCCGGCTCCGACTACTACCTGGGCGACCTGACCGTCACCAACGTCGCCGACCTGTACGTCGGCAACGCCTTCCTGGCCGCCGTGCACGACGCCGACCAGCCGCTGACCTCGCTGGAGTTCGAGGCCGGCAACGGCGACTACGGGCAGGACCTGTCCACCCTCTACCCGCCGGAGGCGGTCGAGCTGAAGACCCGGCTCTGCGTGGCACAGGGCAACCGGCTGCTCAACCTCTACCTCTTCGCCGGCGGCTACAACCCGCCGCTGGCCGAGCCGGTGGGCGACGGAAACGACCGGATCGCGTTCACCGGAGAGCGGCACGGGTTCGCCGCGCCGGTCGACCCCGAGGGGCGACTCAACCCGACCTTCGACGCGGCCCGACGCGCGCTGCGCGCCATCGGCGGAATCGCCGACCTGCTGGCCGACTCCGACGAGGAGCACGACGGGCTGGCGCTCGGCTTCGTGCCCGACCACTACCTGACCGAATACCACCACCCGGCCTCGGCGTCCCGCGCCGAACAGGTCGCCGACCTGGAACGGTTCCGCGGCATGGGCCCGCGCGACGTGCTGGCCCGGGCGCTGCTGCTCGCCGGCTTCTCGTTCCCCGCCGTCGACCTCCAGTCGGCCGACCCGGCGACCACCCCACCGGTGATCGCCCTGGCCAGCGCCGCCACCCTCGGCCGAGACGTCCAGCAGCGGCTGGTCGCGCACCTGCGCCGCGGCGGCCGGCTGCTGCTGCACGGGGTACTGCCGGAACGGGACCACGACGGCACCCCGTGCACCCTGCTGGCCGACGCGCTCGGGCTCACCGTCACCGGACGGGCCGACGGCGGACCGCACTACTTCCCCTCGGTCGTCGGGGTCGGCTGGACGGCCGAGGTCCGGGTCGGCTACGCCCAGCGGCTCGCCGGCGCGACCGCCGAGCCGCTACTGACCGAGGTGGGCTCCGGCGAGCCGTGCGCGGTGGAGGTCACCGCCGGCGCCGGCCGGGCCCTGGTGGTCGCCGCCGACGTCCCCTGCGACCTTGGTTTCTGGCGTACCGCCCTGGCCCGGCTCGGGGTGCGTCCCCGACTCGCCCCCGACCCGGACGGCCCCGGGCTGGTGCTCACCTCGACCGTGGACCGCGCCGGGCAGCGGCTGTTGCACCTGGTCAACGTAGCCCCGTCGGCGGTGACCGTCGCGCTGGGCTGGCACGGCGAGCCGGTGCTGGCCGGCCGACGGCTGCGGGTGCCCGCGCGGACCGGGCTGGTCCTGCCGTACGGAATCAGGGTCGGCGCCGCGACGCTGGTGGAAACGACCTGCGACCTGGTCGCCCAGCACGGCGACGAGGTGCTGCTGCGCCCGACGCAGGGCGACGACGAGGTGGTGCTGGCCACCGACCGGCCGGTCCACGCGAGCCGGGGCATCGTGACGGCGGCGGACGGGCGGGTGGTCGTCCGGCTGCCCGGCGGACCCGACGACGAGCCGGTCCGCATCGGCGTGGGCTGACGGCGGCGCTCGCCGCAGCCGCCACGTCGTCACCGAACGGGCTGCCAGGACGGGCTGGACGCCCGCGAGGCTCGGGAGACGCGTCTCCTCCCCAGGGAGGAGAGGCGCTCCGACCGTCGGCCGTGACCCGGGCTTGAGGTCGGGCGAAGTCGGCCAGGCCTCGCAGCAGCATCTACCGGTATGACAACCACACTTCGTCGGGCCGCACAGTGGCACCGCCCACTGATGATCTTCGTCTGGGCGATGGCCGTCCTCGCCGTCGTCTCCGCGGTCGGCATCGTCGCCGATCCGCGGGTCCTCACCGGCGTGCCGATCTGGCTCAAGCCGCTCAAGTTCTCGGTGTCCTTCGTGCTCTACGGCACCACCCTGGCCTGGATGCTCTCCCTGCTGCCGCGCCGCAGCCGGATCGCGGAGTGGGCGGCCACCGTCGTCGTCGCCATGGGCGTGGTGGAGATGGCGATCATCGTCGGGCAGGTGCTGCGCGGCACGACCAGCCACTTCAACGAGACCAGTCCGCTGAACGCCGCCCTGTGGCAGCTGATGGGCGCGACGATCATGGTGCTGTTCGCCGCCCACGTCGTCATCGGGATCGTGGTGCTCCGGCAGCCGATCGCGAACCGGGCCGGCAAGACCGCGATCGGGTGGGCACTCGGCCTTACGCTGCTCGGCATGCTGGTGGCGATACCAATGGTGCTGCCCGACCAGGCCCAGAGCATCGAGGGGGTCGCCGGGGCGCACAGCGTGGGCGTGCCGGACGGCGGGCCGGGGCTGCCGCTGGTCGGGTGGAGCACCACCGGTGGGGACCTACGGATCGGGCACTTCGTGGGGCTGCACGCGTTGCAGGCGCTGCCGATCCTGGCCATGCTGCTGACCCGGTTCGCCGGCAGGCGACTCGACGAGCGCACCCGGGCGCGGCTGCTGATCGTCGCCGGCGGCGCGTACGGCGCACTCACGCTCCTGCTCACCTGGCAGGCGCTGCGCGGGCAGCCGCTGCTGCGGCCGGACGCGCTCACCCTGGCCGCCGCGGCGGCCCTGGTGGTGGCCACCGCCGCGGCCAGCGCCGGCGTGGTGGCGGCCCGTCGGCGCCGACCGGAGCTGGTGCTGGCCGCATGACCGGGACCCTGTTCACCCTGACGTTCGCGGTGGCCGCGCCGTTCTGGGCGCTGATGATCCTGCTGCCGCACTGGTCCGTGACCGGCCGGGTCATCAGGTCGCCGCTGATCGTGGCGCCGGTCCTGGCGATCTACGCGATCCTGGTGATCCCGGCGCTCGCCGAGGTGCTGCCGGCCGTCGCGTCCCCGACCCTGACCGGCATACGCGACCTGCTGGGCACCGACGACGGCGCGGCGGCGGCCTGGGCGCACATGATCGCGTTCGACCTGTTCGTCGGCCGGTGGGCGTGGCTCGACAGCCGGGAACGCGGCGTCCCGTCACTGGTCATGGCGCCGGTGCTGGTGTTGACGATCCTGCTCGGGCCGCTCGGCCTGGCCGCCTACCTGGGCGTCCGGACCAGGTGGACGAGCGAGGTTCCCGCCCCGAGCCACAGCGCCTAGGCTGACGCCGTGAGGTGGGTGGGGCGGCTGTTCGACGCGCGCGACACGCTCGTGCGGATGCTGCTACTCGACCTGAGCGGCGTCGGCTACCTGGTCCTCGGCAACCCGGCCAGCGGAAACACGCCGCCCGCCAGGCAGTGGGTCCTGGCCGTGGCCGCGTTCGCCGTCGCGCTGGTGCTGCACCGCCGGCCCCTGGTGAACCTGGTGGTGCAGACGGCGCTGCTGGCGGTGGCGATCGGCCTGCTCGACGACGTTGTGGTCAACCAGGTGGGTGCCAGCTGGGCGTTGCTCGAGCTGACCATGCGGGCGCGCCGACCGCGGACCATCTGGCTGGCCGCCGGGCTGCTGACCGTGGTCGACCTGGCCGACTCGATCGGCGACCCGTTCCTGCGGGTCCTCTCCGGCGTCTTCGGGCTGCTGGTGGAGGTCGGCGTCCCGCTGCTGCTCGGCCTGGTCATCCGGACCACCCGGGAGCTCGCCCGGCAGGCGCAGGAGCGGGCGGCGGCGGAGCAGCGGCGGCGCGAGTCGGAGAGCCGCGCCGCGCGCGCCGACGAACGCAGCGCCATCGCCCGGGAACTGCACGACGTGGTCGCGCACCACGTGGCGTCGATGGTGCTCAGGGTCGCCGTCGCGCGGCACGTGCTGACCGATCTGGACCCACGGGTGCACGAGGTGTTCGACGACGTGCACGGCACGGGGAGCGCGGCCCTGGCCGACCTGCGCCGGCTGGTCGCGGTCCTGCGCGACCCCGAGGGCGTACGCGGCGACGCGGCCCTGACCGCGATCGAGCCGTCGGCGCTTCCGGCCGCCCTCGGCGCGGCCGTCGACCGGGCCCGCCAGGCCGGCGTCACCGTGGAGGCCGACATCGACCCGGCGATCGGTTCGCTCGACGCGGTCCGGGGTCTGGCGGTGTTGCGCCTGACGCAGGAGGCGCTGACCAACGTGGCCAAGCACGCCGGCACCTCCGCGCTGGCCCGGCTGTCGGTCAGCGTGCTCGACGGGGCCGTCCACTGGGAGGTGTGGGACGACGGTGGCGGATGGGTGCCGGCGTCGGTGCCGTCCATCGGGGGCCACGGCATCACCGGCATGCGCGAACGCGTCGAGGTCCTCGGCGGGCAGTTGGAGGCCGGGCCGACGGGCGCGGGTTGGCGGGTGCGTACCGTCCTCCCGGCCGCGGCCACCGCGCCGGCGCCCGCTCCCCACTCCCCTGCCGCCACGCCGGCCTCGTCGGTGCCGCACGAACGCGAGGCCCCGGTGGGGCCGCGCACGGCGGAGCCGGCATGATCCGCGTCCTGCTGGTCGACGACCAGCACCTCATCCGCGCGGGCCTGCGCATGCTCTGCGACGCCCAGACCGACATCGAGGTCGTCGGCGAGGCCGACAACGGCCGCGACGCGGTCCTCCTCGCCGCGCGACTCGTTCCCGACGTCGTCGTCATGGACCTGCGCATGCCCGGCGTCGACGGGATCACCGCGACCAGCCGCATCCTCGCCGACCGCCCCGCCACCCGCGTCGTGGTACTGACCACCTTCGGCGACGACGACGACCACCTCTACCCGGCTCTGACCGCTGGCGCCTGCGGCTTCCTGCTCAAGGACGCACCCCCCGCCGACCTGCTGGACGGCGTCCGCCGGGCCGCCGCCGGTGACAGCCCGTTCAGCCAGGAGGTGCTGCGGCGCCTCGTGCGACGCGCGGTGCACGCCCGCGCCGAGACGCCTCGGCCGGTCGACGGGCTGACCGCCCGGGAGCAGGACGTGCTGAACCTGGTCGCCGAGGGTTTCTCCAACACGGAGATCGCCGAACGGCTCCACATCGGCGTCACCACGGTCAAGACCCACATCACCAGCCTGATGACCAAGACCGGCAGCCCCAACCGGGTACGCCTGGCCCTGTTCGCCCGCGACGCCTGAGTCAGGGCACGCCTGATCGACGTGCGACGCCGTGCGGTCCGAGGGCCCACGACGGCGCGGACGACCTCATTGCCTGGTGAGGGTCACGACCTGAAGCTGCCTCACCAGCCAGTGAGTCAGATGGTGATGACCACCTTCGCCCGCGCGTGTTCACCTTCGAGGTACCGGATGGCTTGGGGCACCTCGTGGAGCGGATAGGTCCGGTCGATGACCGGGGTGAGGCGGCCGGTCTCGGCGTGGGCGCGGAGCGTGTCGAGGTGTTGCCGGCTGGGTGCCGTCGTGAGGGTGACGATGCGGTGTCGAACGAAGGGTGCCAGCAGCCGCCCGCGCGCGAGGAGCCAGATCGGTCCGACGAGGCTGCCGCCGCGGTACACGCCGCCGCCGGAGAGCACCAGTGTCCCGGTCGGGGTCAGCGCCCGCCGGAGCGCGGTGAGTGAGCGGTTGCCGACCAGGTCGAACACCATGTCGTGGCGGCGAGTGTCGTGGGTGAAGTCGTCGCGGGTGTAGTCGACGACGCGGTCGGCGCCGAGGGAGCGGACCAGGTCGACGTTGCGGGTGCTGCACACCCCGGTCACGGTCGCGCCGAGCGCCTTGGCCAGCTGGACGGCCAGGGTGCCGACGCCGCCGGAGGCGCCGTTGACGAGAACGCGGTGGCCGGGCTCGACCTGCCCGACGTCGCGCAGTCCCATGAGCGCGGTGATGCCGGCCAGCGGCAGGGCGGCTGCCTGCTGCGGCGTCAGGTTCGCCGGCTTCGGCGCGACCAGGGTCTCGGGCACGCACACGTACTCGGCGAACGCGCCGTTGGCGTCGCCGAGGTCACCGAAGACGGCGTCACCCGGGCGCACCTGTCGAACGTGGGCGCCAACGGCCTCGACCCGGCCGGCGAAGTCGCGGCCACGGATGCGCGCCCGGGGCCCGGGTCGGCCCATGGCCAACCGCGCCATCCGTGGATCGCCACGCATGACATGCCAGTCGTACGCGTTGAGCGCCGCGGCCTCGACCCGCACGAGCACCTCGTCGGCGGCAGGCACCGGCACGTCGACGTCCGCGAGCGTGAGCGTCTCCGGCGGGCCGTACCGGTCCTGGACGATCGCTCTCATCTTCCCCTCCCCTCGCGGTGTACGGCGTACACCCTATGTAAGCAGCGTAGGTGTACGCCGTACACCCGTCAAGGCGGTTATGGTTTCAACCGTCGCCGGAAGACGAGGACCGAGATGGCTGAGCAGGCTGACACGCTGCGCCGGACGCCGCTGAACAGGACCCGGGTCCTGCGCGCCGCCGTCGCGCTCGCCGACGAGGCCGGGATCGAGTCCCTCAGCATGCGCAACCTCGCCCAGGATCTGGGCGTCGTGCCGATGGCCCTCTACAAGCACGTGGCCAACAAGGACGAACTGCTCGACGGCATGATCGACGTGGTCGTCGGCGAGATCGATCCGCCGGTGCCCGACGGCGACTGGAAGCACGTGGTCCGCGGGCGCATCCTCTCGGCGCGGCAGGTGCTGCGGCGCCACCCCTGGGCGCCGCTCGCGATCGAGTCGCGGAACATGGCGACGCCGGCCGTCCTCGCCTACCTCGACTCGGTGGTCGGGACGTTGCGGGCCGGTGGGTTCTCCGCCGACCTCGCCCACCACGTGATGCACGCGATGGGCAGCCGGATCCTGGGGTTCAGCCAGGAGTTGTTCGACGCCTCCCGGCGCGCCGGCCGGTCCGGCATCACCGACCCGGACCCGCCGTCGGCCCTACCACCAGAGGTCGCGGCCCGATTCCCGCACCTGGCCGAAATCGCCGGGGCGGCATCCCATGACGACGCGTCGGTCGTGGGGCAGGGCTGCGACGACCAGTTCGAGTTCGAGTTCGCGCTGGACCTGCTGCTGGACGGCATCGAACGGCTGCACCAGCAAGGCTGGACGTCGTCGCGCCGACCCCGGTGAGACGGTCAGCGGTTCTGGCTCGGCTGGCAGGGCCAGCAATTCACGCATGGTTCTCGACTTGTTGGGGGTGGGCGTGACCCGCCGTCGATAGCGTGCTCGCGTCTTGACGTGACAGGGAGATGACATCCATGACAGAGCACATCGATCCGGGTCTGGCCCGTCGCGGCCTTCTCAAGCGCAGCCTCGTGACCGCAGCCGCGCTCGCCGCGCTCGGCCCCCTGGAGGCTCTCGGTGCGCGTACCGCTGGCGCCGCACCGATGAGCAAGCGCCCGTCCAGCCCCGACTACGGTCCGCTCTACCCGACCAAGGACCACACCACGGGGCTGGAGTTGCTGGCCCTGCCCAAGGGCTTCGAGTACATCAGCTACGGCTGGACCGGCGACCTGATGTCGGACGGCGTGGCAACCCCGGGTTCGCACGACGGGATGGCCGCATTCCGCCGCCCGGACGGCAAGATCGCGCTGGTCCGCAACCACGAGCGTGGCAGCTACACCGGTGCGTTCACCACACCGGCGTACAACCCGGCGGCTGGTGGCGGCACCTCCAACCTGGTGTTCGACCCGGAGGAGGGCAAGTTCCTCGAGTCCTGGGGCAGCCTGTCCGGCACGATCCGCAACTGCGCTGGCGGGCCGACGCCCTGGGGCACCTGGCTGACCTGTGAGGAGACCACCGAGATCGCCCCGGACGGCACTCGCCACGGGTACGTCTTCGAGGTCCCCTACGACCGCAAGGGTGACCCCCGCCCCATCAGGGCGATGGGGCGGTTCAGCCACGAGGCGGTCGCGGTCGACCCGAGGACCGGGATCGTCTACCTGACCGAGGACGCCACCCCGTCCGGGTTCTACCGCTACCTGCCCAACAAGGCGGGCGAGTTGTCCGCCGGCGGCGAACTGCAGATGCTCGTCGTGCAGACCCCGGACGGATCGTCGTACTCGACCTACGCCGACGGCACCGGCGTGGAGTACCGGACCGCCTGGGTCACGGTGCCCAACCCCGACTACGCCCCGGGCGAGACCCGCCCCGCGGTGCAGGGCGCCGCACTCGGCGCCGCCGTGTTCAAGCGGCTCGAGGGCGCCTGGTACGGCAACGACCGGGTCTACATCGTGTCCACCAGCGGTGGGCCGAAGGGCCAGGGCCAGGTCTTCGAGTACGACCCGCAGGCCGAGACGATGCGAGTGCTCTTCGCGTCGCCGGATGCCAGCGTGCTGAACAACCCCGACAACATCTGCGTCAGCCCGCGCGGTGGCATCGTGCTCTGTGAGGACGGCAGCGAGGGCGAATACCTGCACGGCCTGACCACCGACGGCGAGATCTTCCCGTTCGCGCTGAACCAGGTCGTGATCCCGGCCGGCGGGGTCCCCGGCAAGTCGGTCGCCCCCGGTAACTACGCCGGTTCCGAGTGGGCCGGGTCGACCTTCGATCCGAAGAACGGCAACTGGATGTTCGTCAACGCGCAGAGCCCCGGTATCACGTTCGCCATCACGGGCCCCTGGCGCAACGGTTCGCTCTGACGCGCTGATCGCGCCGGAGAGGCGGGTAGCCGCACGGGGGTTGTCCGGGAACGTCACGGACAACCCCCGCACGGATCACCCAGGCCAGGAATCGCGGCCACCACCTTCCGGTGATCGATGTTCGGCAGCGGGCGGCGTCACTTTTTGTGACCCTGAACGGCGTGGGCACAGCACCCGGACATGAGACCGTTGAGCTGCGCGTGCACGGGGTGTCCGGCGCGTCGGCGGAGAGGATTCTCGACCACCCGATCGTGGTGCGCGTCGCCGGGGATCGGCACGCGGGGTTCTATCGGCCCCGGCCGGGAGCCGGCGCGGCCGGCGGCACCACCGCCGGGGTTGCCGTCGAGGCGTACCGCTGGGGCACACTGACGGCCGGCGCCGCGGTGCGCACGGCGTCCATGCTGCTGCTGTTGCCGTTCATGTTGGGCAACCTCGCGATCTGGCTGCGCCCGACGCCAACCGACCGGTTCGGTCTGCTCGGCGCGCTGTGCCGCCTGCTCGCCGGCACCCTCACCGCCGCCTTCACGCTCTCGATCATCGGCGTCACGCTCAACCTCGTCGGCTGGCAGTGCGTGCCATACGTCGAGTGCCGGACCGACCGGCCCTACCTGTCCTGGCTCGCCGCGCTGCCGATGGGCCCGCGCCTGGCCCTGCTGTCGCTCATCCCACTGCTCGCACTCCGCCTGGTCTGGGCGATCGGCACGCGCTCCGCCCGGGCGTTCGAGGGCTTCGGCCCGACCTCGGCCGAGCCACAGGCCTCGGAGATGACCGAGAGCCTCACCACCCGCGGGTTCTGGGACGACGAGCGCGTCACCGCCTGGCTTCGCCAGATCCACGTCGGGCTCAGCGCCGGCACGCTCGACGCCAGCCTGCTCGCCTCCCTGTCGGACGGCGGGCGGAATCGGCTGGGCCTGCTGCTGTTTGCCGCCGCCGCAGCCCTGGTGGCGTTCTGCGCGGTGCTGCTCTGCCTGCCCGCGCCGACCAGCCCCGAGCAGGCCCGTCGCCTCCTGCGCCCGCTGTGGGCAGCCACCGCCGGGGTGACCGTCCTGAGCCTCGGCTACGCCGCCCTCACCCGCCCAGTCCAGCCCGTGATCAGGCAGTTGCCGGGCTACGAGGGCAGCACCTCCGGCCTGGTCGCGGCGCAGGGCATCCTGCTCGTGGCGATCGCCGTCGTCACGTTCGCACGCCAGTGGACGCAGCCGACCGGGACCCGCCCGTTCCTGCGCGGACTCGGCACGCCCGTCGTGGCGGCGTTGTCAGTCAGCGTCGCCGCAGCCTTCACCGCCACCCTGGTCTTCCGGGTCGCCGATCACCTCGACCGCGGCTACATCCCCAATCCGATCCGGCCGAACCCACCCGTCCTCGGCCCCCTGGAGCCGCCCGTCGCGTACTGGTGGGCCGCCCTCGCGGGACTCACCGCGCTGCTGATCATCACCGGGATCACCACAGCTACGCTCGTGCTCAGTCGCCGTCGGCGGCGGACCCTGGCCGAGCGCGTCGTCGCACAGGACTACCCGCAGGTGCCCCTCGACGCGGCGCCCCGGCTACGCCTCGTGCGGGAGACCGTCGCCAAGTCGCACGTGACCGAGGAACTGGCCCCGGTCCTGGTCGCGTTCTTCCTGATCTCCTCGCTGGGCCTGGCCACCATCGCGCTGGACCTGATCGGGATCGGTCCCACCCAGCTCGCGGCAAAGCTCAGCGGCCAACGCGACGGAACCGGCCTGCTCGTCGCTCACGTCACCGACGTGGCGATCTGGGTCATCAGCCTGCTCGTGATCAGCCTCCTGGTCCTCGGCTTCCGCTCGTACCGGTCGGCCGAGACCCGACGCCTCGTGGCGGTCCTATGGGATCTGGGCACCTTCTGGCCCCGCACCGTCCACCCCTTCGCGCCCCCCTGCTACGCCGCCCGGGCAGTACCCGAACTGACCAAGCGGGTCTCCGCGCTCGCCGCGCAGGGCCCCGTGGTCATCTCCGGGCACAGCCACGGTTCGGTCCTGGCCGCAGCCACCGTCCTGCAACTGCCGCCGGCCGCCCTGCCCAGGGTCTCCCTGCTGACCCACGGCTCCCCACTGCGCCGCATCTACGCCCGCCTCTACCCGGCCTACCTCGGTCAGCAGGCGCTGTGCGACCTGGGCGAGCGACTCGACTGGCGGTGGCGCAACCTCTGGCGGGACACCGACCCGATCGGTGGACCCATCTTCGACCGCTGGGGCACAGAGCCACCATGCGACACCCCGGCAGCCGAATCGGTGGACCTGCGGCTCCGCGATCCCCACGCCGTGACCATCGACCCGGCCGACACCGTGCCACCGCCCGTCGAGCGCCACTGGCCGTACCACACGCAACCGCAATACCAGGCGGCCGTACGCGACCTCGCCGACAGAGCGGCCAGCAGCAGCCCCTCGCTACGGTCACCCCCTTGAGTTGGCTCGGGTTCAGTCCGGCGCGAGCGAACGCCATATCCGGTCGGGCAGAACCCGCGCAGCCTGCCCGAGATCGATGCCCGGCACGCCGGCGAGCCACCGGCGCGCGGTCTCCGCCACCGGGCCGATCAGCAGCATCTCGATCAGGGGTTCCGGCAGGGTGGCGATCTCACCGGCCGCCATCCGTGGCCGCAGCCAGCCGGCGACGGCCGCCATGCGCGGCGCCTTGGCCGCCGCCACCTGTTCGGCGTGCGCGGCCAGGTAGCCGGCGTAGGCCGAGGCGTGGATGAAGCGCGCTGCGGCCGGGTTGTCCTCCGTGAAGCGCAGGTAGGCCGTCACGATGGCGCGGACGCCGGTGCGGGCGGTCCGGGCCCGGCTCAGCGCCGTGATCAACTCGTCGAACAGCGCCGCCATGCACCGGCTGTACAGCGCCGCGGCCAGCCCGTCGAAACTGCCGAAATGGTGGTAGAGACTGCCGAGGCTGACCCCGCTGGCGGCAGTCACGGCGTGGACCGTGAAGCCGGGCTGGCCGGCCGAATCGAACACGTCCAGCGCCGAGGCCAGCAGCCGCTCCGCAGTCGCCTCACCCCGCTGCTGCTTAGGTGACATGAGCCATCCCCTGGTCCCACAGCCGTCGAGCCAGGGCCGGATCGTCCGCCACGGGCGCGAGCGGTACCGGACGGTCACCGTCGAAGTAGCGCCCGGATCTCTGGCCGGGCGCGAACGCCAGCGCGTCACCGGCGCCGCGCCGGCCTCCGGAGCGTCCCACCGGCGCTTGACCACCTTGAGCAGCCGGCCCTTCACGCCACCGGGATCCCCCAATCCGGTCCTGACCACGCCGGGATGCACTGCGTCGATGGTCACCCCGGCATTCTTCCAGTGCTTCGCGAACAACGGCACGGTGAGCAGGTTCGCAAGCTTGGTGTCGCAATAGGTGCGCATCCAGTGGAAGTCCTCGCCCCTGGGCGTCCGATCCGGGTCCACCCTGCCCTTGACGTAGAGGCCGGCGCTGACCTGGACCACCCTCCGCAGCCGCTTCTCCAGCAGGTGGTTGAGCAGGAACGGCGCCAAGTGGTTCACCGCGAACGACTGCTCGTACCCGTCCTCGGTGCGTACCAGCCGGGTCGGCCAGACACCGGCGTTGTGCACCAGCACGTCGATTCGATCGCAGCGGCTGCCGAGTTCGACCGCGACCGCCCGAATGGACGACAACACCGAAAGGTCGCCCACCACCAGTTCCGCCGAGCCATCCGCGCCGCCCGGCGACGCCCCCAGCGCCGCCACCGCCTGCTCGCCCCGCGCCCGGTTCCTGGTCACCAGCACCACCCGGCAGCCCCGCCGCATCAACTCGGTGGCCACCGCGTACCCGATGCCGCGATTGGCTCCGGTCACGACCGCCGTCACGGTCTCCCGAGATGTCGGGTGAGCGAGACAAAGGAACCGACTGCTGTCTCGGGCACCGTCGCCACCGACCCCGACCCCGACCGCCACCCCTGTCCGCTGCCGGCCGACGAGGCCGAGCGGATGGACCCGCTTGGGCGGATAGCGGGCGGCAGCCGCCGCCCACGCGACCGATTGCCGCAGAAGGGAGCCGACATGGGGCTGATCCACGCGTGGCGTATGCAAAAGCTCGTCTCGGACGCCAGAACCGCCTTCAACCAGGGCGATGTCACGTTCAGTGCCGGCTTCGACATCGATACCCGCCGCAGAGTGTCGATGAAACACATCCGCAAGGAGATCGACTTGATCATCAACGCCGTGGAGCCGATCGGCTGGCAGTGTGTCAGCGTTGAGCCGTTCTTCGCATCGGTCGAGATTGACTTCGTCCGTCAGCCCTGAGCGTCGGAAGGATTCTCAGCGGCGAGCACCCAGGCCCGATGCCAACCCCCGGCCGAAACGCCAGCCGCGCAAGCCAGGCGGACCAGGTAGCACCAGGAGTCGCTGACCTCGCCCGCGAACGCACGACCGTCGCGGTCGTACCGGTGATCGCCGACGACGCGGTAGGTGGTGGTCAGCCCGTCCTCGTGGAAGGTGGCGGTGCCGACGGTCGCTCCGATCACGCGCAGCGGCCCGGTGCCGTAGCGGTTGGACAACTGGTGGGCCCGGGCGGGGTCGGCAAGACCCGGCTGACGTGCGTGGTGGCCGCGGCGGCGGCGCGGTCGTTCCCGCTCGGCACGGCGTTCGTCGATCTCGTACCGGTCCGGGACGACTTCGTGGCCCGGGCCGTGGCGACCGCGCTCGGGGTCACCGAACGGGCGCAGCAGCCACTGCTGGCCGCGATCGCGGAACGCCTCGGCCAAGGCCGCACCCTGCTCATGCTGGACAACTGCGAGCACCTGCTCGACCCGGTGGCCGGCTTCGTCGAGCGGATCCTCTCGGCCTGCCCGGACACGACCGTCCTGGCCACCAGTCGGGAGCGGCTCGCCGTACCCGGCGAACAGGTCGTCCCGGTGGCCCCGCTGCCGCCGACGACCGACGCGGTGGCCCTGTTCCACGACCGGGCCCGGGCGTTCGACCCGGACTTCAGCGCGGACCCGGCGCTCGTCGCCGAACTCTGCACCCGGCTCGGCGAGGCGGCGGCGCTGACCGAGCGCGCCTTCGGCGACTACCCGCAGAGCAGGTACGAGCCGTACGCCCGGGCCGCCGCGGCCGAACTCGCCGTCGTCGCCGGACTGCCGGACGCGGCCGAACGCCTCGCCACGGCGGCGGTGTGCGCGGAGAACGACTGGGCGGTGACCTGCCTCACCCGCGCGGCCGGGCGGTGGCGGGTCGATCGGCGTGCCCCAGCCGCACGGTGACCGCCACCATGACGCTCCCTGACGGTGCCTGAGGGCGTCTACTCGTCGCCCGGGGCACGGCACACTCGCCGCCCCGCCCCCAGCGTCCGTCGCAACCGGTCCCGCGACCGCCATCGGGGGACTGATCGCCGTTCCGCCGGCCTGTCGGGGGTGTTGGTGGAACGATGGAAGGCGTGGGAACTGCGAAAACTGCCATGCCTGCTGTCTCGCCGCTTACTGGTGAGCCGATCAAGCGTGCCGATGCCGAGCGGCTCGCGGGAGTGCTGAAGGCATTCGCCGACCCGGCCCGACTGCGACTGCTCAGTCTGATCCAGTCCGCTCCGGAGGGCGAGGCGTCCGTCAGTGACCTCACCGCGCCGCTCGATCTCTCCCAGCCGACCGTGAGTCATCACCTTCGGATCCTCACCGAGGCCGGCCTGCTCGAGCGCGAGAAGCGCGGCGTCTGGGCGTACTACCGCCTGGTGCCGTCCGCGATCGCGGCGATAGCCGAACTGTTGACGCCGCCCCGCAAGCGGGCGACGAAGAAGGCCCGCTGAGCGGCGCTGTCGAGGACCGCGCCGTCGTAGAGCGCTGGCAGGACGATCCGGCGGCATCACCCCTCACCTCGTGGCAGCGCACCGACTGAGGATCGTTTACCCACGGCCGACCCGGGAAGACGACGAGCGGAGTGGCGCGCGGAGCCGCCCGCGCCACCGCACCACGGGGAGGCCGACATGGGTGACCGGGAACGGCTGCACGAACTCCGCCAGCAGGCGCACAACGCGGGCATCGAGGGTAACTCCAAGATGACCGAGGAGCAGCTGCGCGAGGCACTGCGGAGAGTCGGCAAGGGCGAACAGCCGCAGATGGCCAAACACCAGGCCAAGCGGTGACAGACGCGAACGGTGCCGGCACCCGTTGAGAGGCGGGCCGGCACCGCTCGCGGTTCTCAACTGATCGTTTTTCCGGGTTGCCTGCCGCCCTACCCGAAAACTCCCGACACACACCTCACCGGCCACCCTCGGCATGGTGCGGGCACGGCGGGCAACGCCCCCAGTCGGTCAATACGGGCGTTCGAAACAGCATGACCTGCCCGGTGGGCCCATGACCCAGCACCCGCCCCACCCGGACGGCGCCCATCCGTCGCGGCAGCAACGTGAAGACGACGGCCGGCTCGACACCTGGCCCGCCCCGCGTGCCGCCTGCGGCACCGGCGTGGTCGCCGCCGCAGTCCGTGGCTCCCGTTCGGCCGGCTGCTCGCCGGCCTCTGGTCCGGCTCGCCGTCGTCACCGTGACGATGGTTCCTTTCAGCCGAACGCGACGAGGATCAGGCCGGGCGACCCTGCGGTTTTGGACGCAGCCAGGCCACCCGGCCAGTAGCTGGTCCGTGAAAGCCGGACCTGCGGACGGCCCAGGACGGCCGGCGGCCGTTCGCAGGGCAGGCCGCAAGCGCCGAGGAGTGGTTCACGGAGCCGGACCGCCCTCATGCCCGACTTCCGGTACGGTCCCGCCGTGGACCTTCGATCTCGGCGGGCTGCCAGCACGCGAGTAGTAGGCACTACCGCACTGCTGTCGGGCCTGCTGATCTCCGTGCTCACGATCTCCGGCGACTCGGGGATGACCGAGCCGCACTTCCTCGCCGGGCTCCTTGTCCTCACAGGCATCGGACTGCGCCTTGAGGCCGCGATCACGGCGCCCAGGGCGTAGCGCGAGCCCGGTTGGCCGCGAGCGGCCGATGCCGCGGAGGCCGCCAGCGGGCCGAGTGCGGCCAGCTGCGCCGCGCTCGCGCGGCGCCTTGATCCCGGAAAGACCGCTTCGGCGATGGCGGCGTGGGCCTTCTGTCGGTGTCCGGGACGCCGGAGAAGTTCCGTTGAATGAGCGACGCCGCACTCCTGCGCGCGGCCCTGCGGCAACTGTGGGGCACCCAGGTCACGGCCACCCTGTCGAGCTGCAACCAGGACCCGATGATCACGCCTGAGGCCGACTTTCACATCCTCCATTCAAAAGTTCCGATAGATCGATGGAAAGCGATAACGTCACCCATCGATCTTTTGTCTCGCGGGAGCGTATCGACCGGTCCAGGGGAGAGAAGTTGCACGGCTCTTGCCGCACGGGAGCCGCACCACCAGGAGGAACCATGACCGCACCGAAACAACGGCGGCGTCGGGCCGCACTCGCGGCCGCAGCTGCCGCTGTGGCGACCCTGCTCGCAGCGGCCCCCGTCACCCCGGCCACAGCCGCACCCGCCACCGCCGATGTCCCGCCGCAGGAACCAGGCGTCACCCTGCGCTCGTACGACATGGGTGCCCCGCTGTCGGCGCTGTGCACCCTGAAGCCCGCGCAGACGCCGAACGTCGACAAGCTCATGCCGCAGATCAACTGGAGCGCCACGGACGAGTTCGGCCTGTCCGACCGGTTCATCAGCCACGTGATCGCCAACCTCGCCGTGCCCACCGACGGTGACTACGCGTTCCGGCTCACCAGCGACGACGGGTCACGCCTGACGATCGGCGACCAGCTCGTCGTCGACCACGACGGCCTGCACGGCGAGACCTCCCGGGAGGGATCGGTCACCTTGAGCGCCGGCCTGCACCCGTTGTTCGTCGAGTTCTTCGACAACGGCGGCGGCCAGGTGTTGCGGCTCGAGTGGCGGCGCCCCGGCGCCGACGGCTTCGAGCTCGTGCCGACCTCCGCGCTGAGCACCGACGCAGGCGTCGTGCGCGTCACCGCCCCTGGCTGGAAGTACTGCGAGGGGGCAACCGACTCGGCCGGCGACGGCCTGCCCCTCGACCGGGTGCACCCGGGGTACACCCTCACCGACCTGCGTCCCGAGGGCTTCCAGCCGCAGGTCACCGGCATGGACTTCATGCCCGACGGGGACCTGGTCATCTCCACCTGGGGCGGCACCGACAACACGACCGGCGAGGTCTACGTGGTCGAGGGCGTCACCGGGAAGAGCGGCCCCGAGCAGGTGACCTACCGCAAGTTCGCGGAGGGGCTGCGCGAACCCCAGGGGGTGGCGGTGGTCGACGGGACCGTCTACGTCAGCCAGAAGCACGAGCTGACGGCCCTGCGCGACACCGACGGCGACGGCGTCGCGGATGACCACCGGACGGTTGCGACCTGGCCGTGGGGCCGGAACTTCCACGAGTTCGCGTTCGGCCTGCTCCACCGGGACGGGTACTTCTATCTCAACCTGTCGGTTGCCATCAACTATGGTGGCGCCACCACAGTGCCCCAGCCCGCGCCGAACCGCGGCACCTCGATCAAGGTGAACGCCGCGACGGGCGAGATCACGTATGTCGCCGGAGGGCTGCGCACTCCGAACGGGATCGGTTGGGGTCCACGCGGCGAGGTCTTTGTCACGGACAACCAGGGGGGCTGGCTGCCGGCGTCCAAGCTGGTCGAGATCCAGCAGGGAGCGTTCTACAACCACTACACGACGCCCACGGGTCGGTTCGACGACAAGCCGGTGACGCGTCCCGTCGTCTGGCTTCCGCAGAACGAGATCGGAAACTCACCGTCCACCCCCGTGCTGTTGAAGCAGGGCCCGTACGCGGGGCAGTTGGTCGTCGGTGACGTGACCTACGGCGGCCTGCAGCGGGTGTTCCTCGAGAAGGTCGAGGGGCAGTACCAGGGCGCGGTGTTCCGGCACACGCAGGGACTGGAGTCCGGCATCAACGAGGTGACCCTCGGCCCCGACGGCGCGCTCTACGTGGGAGGCCTGGGCGCCGGCGGCAACTGGGGCCAGGAGGGCAAGCTGACGTACGGCCTGCAGAAGCTCACGCCCAACGGCACCGCGGTCTTCGAGGTCAAGCAGATGCGCGCGTCGCATGTCGGGTTCGAGCTGGAGTACACCAAGCCGCTGTCGATCGAGACCGCACAGAAGCTCGCCGACGCGTACCAGGTGACGCAGTGGCGCTACGGTGCGACGAGCCAGTACGGCGGGCCCAAGCTCGAACTGGAGACGCTCAGGGTGACCAAGGCCGAGCTGTCGGCCGACGGCCGCACCGTCAAGCTGCGGATCCCGGGCCTGAAGGAGAACCGCGTGGTGCACGTGCGCTCCCCGCGTCCGTTCTCCTCCACCGGCGGGGAGGAACTGTGGAACACTGAGGCCTGGTACACGCTCAACGAGATCCCGGGCCGGGTGGTGCAGCCGCAGACCTTCTTCGAGGCCGAGGAGGGCCGCACGGTCGCTGTGGGCATGGCGACCGACCACGCCGCCTACTCCGGCGCCGGCTTCGCTGCCGGGTTCGCCCAGAACGGCTCGTCGACCAGCATCTCCGTCGACGTGCGGGAGAGCGGGACGTACGACCTGGCGATGCGCTACAGCAACGGCCCGAACCCCTACTCGGGTGAGAAGCAGCTGAGCCTGTACGTCAACGGTGAACGGGTGGGGCAGACGGTCTTTCCCTCCACGGTGACCTGGAAGGAGTGGGGCACCGTCACCACCGCCGTACATCTGAACAAGGGTCGCAACCTGGTCGAGTACCGCAAGGAGGCCGCGGACTCCGGGCACGTGAACCTCGACGTGCTCGCCGTCCGGCCGCACGGCGAGCGCATCACGCTGTTCAACGGTGGAGAGCTCACCGAGTGGCAACACAGCGACGGGCGCGAACCCGGATGGACGGTCGCCGACGGCGCCATGACGGTGCACAACGGGGACCTGCGCACGGTGCAGGCCTTCGGCGACTTCCGCCTGCACGTCGAGTTCAACCTGCCGCTGTACCCGCCGGACGTGACCGGCCAGGCACGCGCCAACAGCGGCGTGTACCTACAGGATCGCTACGAGATCCAGGTGCTGGACTCGTTCGGCATCGACCCGCCGCAGATCAACGACGCCGCGGCCATCTACAACCAGAAGGCCCCCGACGTGAACGCGGCGCTGCCGCCACAGACCTGGCAGACGTACGACATCGTCTACCGGCAGGCCCGCTACGACGCGGCCGGCAACAAGGTCCAGAACGCGCGCGTCACCGTCGTGGGGAACGGCGTCACGGTGCACGACGACGTCGAGATCCTCGGCCCGACAGGTGGCAACCGGCCGGAGGGCCCGGCGACGGGCGCGATCCGGTTGCAGGACCACGGCAACCCCGTCCAATACCGCAACATCTGGATCGAGCCGCTCGGCCTGTAGTCGGCCGGAACGCGGACGGCCGGGACCGGTTCGCCGGCCCGGCCGCCGCCTGGCGGCCGCAGCAGCCACCCCGAGACGTGAGGCGTTGCCTTCCGGACACTCCCGGGAACGGGTGGTGAACGGATCGCATTTCGATGTGGGGATGTCTGGTCACATCGCTTCCCAAGCGGCGACAGCCGACAACGGTCGTGCAACATTGTCCTGCCGGTGGCCGGATGCCGCTGGAGGATCGAAGGATCGCTCCAAGCCGCGAAGACCTGCCGCGGACCGGAATTCGGGTCCGCCGTTCGGCTCGCGGGGCGCGCCGATAGGGCCAGCGAGCCTCGGCCGATTTCTGTATGGTGCCCGCCATGATCCGCACGCCCACATTTACCGCCGCCGCTGCCATACTGCTCGCCCTGACCGGATGCGGCGAAGACGGAGACAGCAGCACCTCTCCTGCGTCGGCACCGACCACGCCCGCCCTGCTTGCCTGCAGCGACCTCTTCAAGCCAGGTCAGAAGATCGAGCAAGCGGAGGCCGAACGCGGATGTCTCGACCGTGCTGGCGGCGTCCAGGTCGTCGGGGGGTTCCGCTGCGACGACGGCCGCGACCTGTGGGTGATGGACTCCTCGACGGGCGCGCCGGCCGGATGGGGGTTCGGTGACGGCGAGTTCGTTGCGGTGCAGGACGCGACGAGCGAATCCGGCTTCCAGAAGGCATACCAGACCTGCAAGCCGTAGCACCGCAAGCAGCACCATGCATCCGCTGACCGAGGGCGTCACCGCCATGGTGACGCCCTCGGCACCCTGGTGGCGCTACTTGCTGCTGTCCATCGACCAGCAGCTGGTGCCCGGTCGGGCCGGCGGGCGGGCTGGACGGAGCTCGTCTGAGCATCCCCTCGCCCGCGCTGTGGTCGCAGCCGCCCGCGATGCGCAGCTCCCGCTACCCCCGTCGGACGCCTTCACCTCGACTCCCGGGCGCGGCGTCACCGCCCACGTCGATGGCTACCAGGTCGACGTCGGCAGCCCCGTCGGACTCCTCGAGAGCCATGACGACCCACTACGCGCCATCGTCGACGAGCTGGAGCAGGCGGGTCGAACAGCGGTCATGGTCCAGGTCGATGGCGAACCGGTCGGCGTGTTGGGCCTCGCCGACAAGCTCCGCGCAGACGCCGCCGCAACGGTCGCGCAACTCACCGTTGTGACCGGAGCGCGCCCGCTGCTCCTGACCGGCGACAACGAACGCGCCGCCCGACGGCTCGCCGCCGAGGTCGGCATCACCGACGTTCGCGCCGGCCTGCTCCCCCAGGACAAGGTCACCGCGGTGCGCGAACTGGAAAACCACGGGGACCGCGTGATCCTGGTGGGCGACGGCGTCAACGACGCCCCCGCCCTGGCCGCCGCCCACGCCGGCGTCGCCATGGGACGCGCCGGCGCCGACCTCGCGCTCGACACCGCCGACACCGTCATCACCCGCGACGAACTCGCCACCCTGCCCGCCGTCATCCAACTGGCCCGCCGCGCCCGCCGGCTCGTCATCGCGAACCTCGCCATCGCCGGAACCTTCATCGCCGTCCTGGTCGCCTGGGACCTCATCGGCACCCTGCCCCTGCCGCTCGGCGTGGCCGGCCATGAAGGCTCCACCATCATCGTCGGCCTCAACGGACTCCGCCTGCTCCGCCGCGCCGCCTGGGATCGGGCAGCAACCCCAGCAGCACCATGAGAAGAGGCAACTGGCCGGGACCGGAGGACGCCCACCGCCCGACACGCCCGCAGCGTCAGGCGGGACGTCCGCCACCGATCACCCACCGCACCGCGCGGATGGTCAACCGCACCGTCAGCGGTTCTGTGCAGGTGCGGCGATACCCTCCTCGATCGCCAGCCGGGTCAGCTCTGGCCGCCGACGACGCCCCGTCTTCTCCCGGATCCGGTCGAGGTGGGATCGGACGGTACGGACGCTGATCGCCAACGCCTCCGCGATGTCCTGGTCCCGTTCGCCGGCTGCCAGCAGCGACAGCACCTGACGTTCCCGGTCGGACAACGGCACCCGGTACAGCGGCTGTCGTCCCCGGGAGGAGTCCAGCAGGATCGAGGCCAGGGTCGGCGACACGTAGGTGTTGCCGGCGGCGATCTCCCGTACCGCCCGGAGGATCTCGTCGGCATCGGCGTCCTTGGTCAGGTAGCCACGGGCCCCGGCGGCGATCGCCCCGAGCACGTCGGACTGGTCACCGTGCGCGGACACCACCAAGACCCGGTGGCCCATCCCGGTGACCGCGACCACCGCCGCCGCGTCGCGTACCCCCGGCAACCGCAGATCGAGGATCGCCACTCCCCCGCCGGGCTGCCGGTACGCCGCGAACTCCTCCACCGACTTGGCGGTCACCCTGACCTGGACATCCGGTGCGTCCCCGAGCGCCCGGACCAGCGCGGCCCGATAGAGGGGGTGGTCCTCCACCACCGACACCTCGATCGTCGGCACGCCGGTCACCGGGGCTCCCCCGCGCCGGTGGCCGGGGTGGTGACGCCCGGCGTGGCTGGCCGTCGGGCGGCGGCCGGGTCCAGCACGGGGCCGACGGGGAACAGCGCCAGCACGGTCGGTGGCACCGGCGTGGGCCGAACCGTCCCGTACCCGAGCGCCTTGAGCGCGTCGCCGTCCGGTACCGGATACCGTACGCCCTGGTCGGTGAGGAGGAAGACGGTGCCGAGGGCAGCCTGCGGCGTCGGTCGCTCGCGCACCACCGCGGCCCGGCCGGCCGGTACGAACACTCTGTCGGCTCGCGTGCCACCGCCCGCTGCCAACGGCTCCGCCCCGGCCGGCACACCGGTGGCGGCGCCCAGCCTGACCACCGCCCGATCGCCGTCCACCGTCGCACACACCGCGGCCCCTTCCTGGGGCGCCTCGGCCGGCGGGGCGAGTCGGGCCGGATAGTCGGCGGCCTTACCGGCCACCGGCCGCGACTGCGCCACGTCGGCGGGCGTCACCGGAATCTCGCGCGCCGCGCCACCCGGGTAGGCCGCGCGGTTGGCCGGATTGCCGAGCACCAGCGCCGCCTCGGTCTGTCCGATCGGCAGCAGCCCGTCGGCGTGGACCAGGTAGTAGCGGGGTTCGGTGCCGACGGTCGTGGCGGCGAGCACCTGGCCGACCCGGGTGCTCTGGTCACCGATCCGGGGCCCGGCGGCGCCTACCCCCGCCACCGTGATCAGTCGCAGGTCCGGGCCAGCGATCACCGCGCTCAGCCAGGCCGCGCTGACCGGCAGCGGGCGTACCGCGTCGTAGCCGAGGGCCACCGCCGTGGCGGAGTCGGTGATCCGGTGCCGGCGACCGGCCACCAACGCGTGCTCGGTGCCGTCCGGGCCGGCGACCAGCAACGCGGTCGCCGCGTCCACCTCGATGCCCACCGGCGGAACCCCGGCCAGCGCCGTGGTGACCGGCGCGGTGCCCGCCGGCCGACCGTCGGCGGTCTGCGCACAGACGGTGAACGGCCCGGTCGTCAGCCGATCCCGGCCCGGCAACGACGGCGGCGCACCGGGTATCCCGAGCGGGACGCCGCGCGGCGCACGCGCCAACGACTTGCTCGACACCCGGCTGGTGGCGGTGCCGTCACCGCCCGCGAGCAGCCGCGCGGAGGCGTAGTTGAGCATCGGGTGCAGCAGCCCGTCCGCGCCCATCACGTACGCCGCTCCGGTGTCCTTGTCGATCACCACCTGGCCGGGCTTGCGCCAGTCGGTGTTCGCCCCGGGCCGCAGAAAGCCGTACACACCGAAGCCGGCGGTCACCAGCAGGGCGACCGCCGCGCCGAGCGCACACCCGATGACCAGACGGCGACTCGGCGACACCGGGTGGTTGGCGTCACCGACCTGTAGCGCCGAGACGAGCCGGCGGCGAAGGAACTGGTACGCCTGTAGTTGGTCCCGCTGTGTCCACATCAGTTCGTCCCCGCCATGGTGCGGTGCACGCCCGGTGCACTAGAACTACGGATACAAGGTACGGATCGCCGACGAGATCGAGCCCAAGGAGCCGAGCCATGCCGCCAGCCGCACCGGCCACCGCACCGCCCCTCGATTCCACACGGCAGCGGAGTGCGCCGCCGATGCCCGTACCACCGGTGGGACCGCGCGCACTGCGCGGGCTCGGCGTCGGCCGCCTGATGCTCTGGCAGAGCGCGGTGCTGGGTGCGGTCGCGGCCGGCGGGCCGTCCGGTGCGGTCGGCGGCACCCTCACCGGGGTGGCGGCGGGCGTGGTGCTCGCTACCGGGGTGCGCTGGCGCGGCCGGTGGCTGTCCGACTGGGTGGTGGTCCGGCACCGCTTCCGGCGCCGCGCCGGGCATGCCCTGCCGGCCCTGCCCGGCCTGCGGACCCGGACCGACGCGGACCGGGCGGGTAACCGGATCGGACTGGCCGGTGACGGCACTTCGTGGAGCGCGCTGCTGCGCGTCGAACCCGACGGTGACCTCGACGACCTGCTGCGCCGGCTCTTGTCCCGCTACGACGACCCCGATCTGCCGCTGGCCGGCGCGCAACTGGTCGACTGGACCTCGCCCGGCACCGGCAACGCGGCGCGCTGGATCGCCATCCGGCTCGACCCCGAGACGGCCACCCGGGCGGTACGGGCCCGCGGCGGCGGCCGGATCGGTGCGGTACGTGCCGCGGGCACCGCCGCGCTGCGGCTCGCCGCCGAGCTGCGCGCCGGCGGGCACCAGGTCACCGCGCTCGACGGTGGTCAACTGCGCGACGCGTGGGCCGCCGTGCTCGGTGTCGATCCGCGGCGCGCGGACGATCCGGGCACCGAGACCTGGCACTACTGGTCGCTGGGCATGCTGCACCAGGTCTGCTTCCGGCCACGCCGAGCCGCCCGGAGCCTGAGCGAGGTAGCCACGCTGCTTCGCCGGCACGCCGGCACACCGGCGCTGGTCAGTGCCGTGTCGGTACGGTGGGACCGGCAACGCGGCGGCGGTACCCGCAGCACCGCGCTGATCCGGCTCGGGGTGCCCGCCGGACCAGCCCGGGAGGCGGTCGCCGAGGCGGTCGGGAAGGCCACCGCCGGCTTCGACCGGGACCTGGTCCCACTGGACGGGGCGCATGCCGAGGCGGCCTGGGCCACGCTGCCGCTGGCTGGCCTGCCAGTGGGTTAGCCGCCCCATGCGCGTGCCGCGCCGTAGATGTCGAGCACCGCGCCCGCCACCGGCACCAGACTGACCAGCGCCAGGAACTCGACCACGTCGAGCAGCCGGCCCCAGTACGGCGACGGTGTCTTGGCGGCGGCCCGGACCGCGTACGTCCCGCAGACCACTCCGGTCACCAGGAGCAGGCCGGCGAGGAGCAACCGCGTTCCGGGGCCGCCGGCCAGGCTGGCCCGAGCCGTCAGGCCGAGCACCGACGCGGCACCGGCCAGCAACAGGGCGGCCCGTTGGCCGACGCCGACGTAGGCTCGGGCGCGGAGCAACAGCGCCACGCCGGCCAGACCGGCCAGCGCCCACGCCCAGCGACCACCGCTCCACAGGAGTATCCCGGCGCAACCGGCCACGATGACCGCCAAGCCGCAGAGCAGACCGGTCAGGATCCGTTCGGCGGCCTCGGTGTCCGCGACCACCTCGGGTCCGAGCGTGGGCCGCTCGTCCCCGCGGAACGCCTCCATGTCGGTCGGCACCCCGGGCAGCGGCAGCCGGCCGAGCCGAAGCGCGAGCATCGGCAGCGCCGGACTGGCCACCACGGCCACGCAACAGGTGACCGCCGCGACCGAAGCGGGTGAGGAGGCGGTGAGCAGGTCGGCGAGCGCGCCGAGACTACCCACCGCGGCAGCCACCGCGGCGGCGGCGAACCGCTGCTCCGCCACCACCACGGCGGCCACCGCCGTGTAGAGAGTGGCCGCCGCGCCGGCCAGCGCCAGTCGACTCGCGGTCAGCTCCATCGCCGCGCCCAGGCCACCGATCGCCGCCAGCCCGCCGATCATCGCGGCCGGTACGCCACCGGCGGCCACCGCCGCGCCTAGACCTCGCTCGCCGAACGCCCGCGACAACGCTCCGCTGGCGAGCAGCAGTATCAGGGCCAGGATGCCGGAAAGCAGCGCCACGGTCGACGCGGCGAGCCCGCTGAAGCCGACCGCGACCGCGACCGCGGTGAAGGCCAGCGCGGCGACCGCACCGCCGACCTTTCGGGACGCCGCCGCCCGCCACACTCCGGGCCGGTCCGCGGCGGCGCTCGCGATGGCGTCCACCACGTCGTCGAAGAGCATCGGGGTGGCCCGTCGGTCGACCGTGTCCAGGTAGAGCACCTCGCCGTCGCGCACCCCGGCGCCGCTGACGGTGACCGCAGCGTCCAACGGCGGCCCACCGAAGCGACGCAGTTCCCAGCCGACCCCGCCGGCCCGATCGGCCCGGTCGGCGTTGGTGGCCAGCAGCCGGACCAGTTGCGGAAGCAGCTCCGCCACCGTGCTCTGCATCGGCAACGACACGTCGAGACGGGCGTGGGGGGCTACCACGGTGACCCGCCGAGGGGCAACCGCAGTGGTCACTGTTGCGCCTCGCCGAGCAGCGGGGCGTACCTCGCCTCGTTGGCCGCCGCCAGCTTGGCCAGGCCGTCGTTCACCGCCTCCAGCACGAGTTGACCGAGGGTGTGCGCGTCGTAGCGACGCAACACCTGCGGGTCGATGGTCACCTCGGTGAACCGGCCGTCACCCTTGAGCTTCACGGTGACGTCGCCGTTGCCGGCGTACGCGGTCAGCTCCATGGTCGCCACCGAGCGCTGAATCTCCTCGATCCGCTGTTGCTGCTCACGCACCTGGGCGAGCAGATCCTCGATCGCCGGTTCCATCTGTCGTCTTCCCTCCGGTGTCACCGCTACCCGCCCGTGCCGTGGCCCGCCAGTGGGCTACGGCCGCCGCCCCTGCACGTCGTATTGGATCGACTCACGGGTATGAGTCGCAAGGTTTGCGAGATACACGTACTGCGCGGCGGTGGTGTAGGCGTCCATGTAGTCGGCCCGGCCCGGGTCAGCCCGGGCCCACCGTACGGCCTCCTCCGCGGCCGCGCCATGCAGCGCGCCAACCGGTACGGTCGGGGCCGATCCGCCGTTGCGTAGCTCGAAACTGGCGAGGTCGCCGGCCGCCGTGTAGACGGTCCCGTTGCCGGTGAACTGCGGGTGGTGGAACACATCGGTGGGCACGCTCTGTGGATGCACCGGGGCGGGTGCCTGCAGGGCACCGGTGACGACGTCGGCCGCCTGCCCGAAGGCGAAGCCGGCGAACTCGCCGACCTCTGGCAACTTGCCGACACCGAACCCGACCACGTCCTTGACCGCGTTGGCGATCGCCACCTGCCGGGCGTACGCCTCCTGCGCCGTACGGGTGGCCTGCTCGGCGTCCTGCACGTTGGCGTACCAGATCGCGTTGGCGGCCGCGGCGTTGGTCAGGCCGTCGACGTTGCCGGCGTACCGGCCCGCCTGTTCCATCGGGATCGTGCCGGCGTCGGCCTGGCGCAGCAGGTACTCCTGGTACAGGTCCGCGGCCGCGCTGATCTCGTCACGACCGTCCTGGGTGACCTGACCGAGCATCAGCATGTGCCGGGCGTCGGTGCTGCCCAGGCGCTGCGCCGCCGGATCGGTGTCCAACCCGTCGAGCGGCTGGGCGTACAGATCCAGGTTCGGCACGGTGGCCCGGGCGATCGCCTCGGCGAAGTGCGGGTTCTCCCGCATCGCGGCCAGGGTCTGCGGGTACGACGCCGGGTCGGTCATCGTCTGCGTGAGGTTGACGTACGCACCGCGGGCCAGGTCGTGCTCGGCGGGATCGGCGGTTCCGGCGCCGATCCAGTCGACGACCCGGCCCGCGGTGCTGCCGTCGTCGGCCCACCCGAAGCCGGCCAGTCGGCGCAGTGTCTCGCCGTCGCTGGCCAGCGCCGCGTCGGCGACGTGGTTCCGGGTGGACACGTCGAGCAGCGTGGTCATCGTCGCATCCACCCGGGGCTTGTCCCAGAGCACCGCGTCGTCGGTCGACACGTAGTACCCGGGCTGGTCGGGGCTGTGCCGGGAGAGGTCGTCCAGTCGCTGGGTGACGTCGGCCATCTCGCCGACCCGACGGGTCACCGCGGCGGAGTAGTCGGCTCCGGCGACGAGATCCCGGTCGGCCGCGCCGGTCAGCTGCGACAGCGCCTCCCACTGGGCGTAGCGGGGCACGTCGAGCCGGTAGGTGTAGACCGTCTCGCCGAGCACCCCGGTCAACGGTGCCCGGCCCGGCGTCGCCGGCACCTCGTGCGTGAAGCCGAACGAGTTGGTGCCGATGTTGGTCTCGGTGGCCGCCGGGGTGTGCACGAGGTCGCGGACCGCGGCAGGCAGGTCGGCCGGGTCCTGCGACAGGGTGAGGATACCGTTGCCGACGGTCCGCAGCATCTCCTGCCGGTCGGCGGGGGCGAAGCCCGGGGCGGTCTCGCCGAAAATGCCGAACAGACTGGTCTGGTAGCGGTGCTCGGTGGCGTTGACGTAGCCCGGCAGGTCGAACACCCGGTCGCCGAGCGTGCCGTAGAACGACGTCAGGAAGGCCTTGTCCGCAGCGGACGGTGGTTGGCCGGCGCGTACCCGGTCGGTGATCACGGCGAGTTGCGCCATGCTCTGACGGAACTGCGCTGGCGAGGCGTCGCCGGCGAGCGCGGCCCGCACCTTCTCTCCCGCCAGACGTCCGTCGGCGCCGGCTGCGGCGGCCGGACCGGCGGCCCCGACCGGGTGCGACCCGCCGAGCTCGGTGGCGACCTGCGCCAGCACCACGCCAAGCCGGTCCCACACCCCGCGCATCGCACCCAACGCCTGCTCACCGATGTTCCGGGCGTGCCCGAGCAGAACGGAGACCTGGCTGCTCGGCACCGCCCCGGCGGCGGCCACCAGCAGCTGGGCGTTGGCTCTGAACCGGGCGATGACCGTGTCGGCGGTGCTCGCGGCGGCCTCCAGGCCGCCGGCTGCGCGTTCCAGCGCGGCGGCGTGCCGGCGCAGCCGCGCCTCGGTGCCGTCCAGCCCGGTGGCGACCCGGCCCGCGGCGGCGCCGAACGCGTCGTACGCCGAGCCGTGCCACTGCGCCGAGAGCCCGGTCCGGCGCCGGACCAGCTCGCCGGAGACGCCCGCCGCCTGGTCGGCGATCGCCAGATAGGAGTGGGCCACGGCCCGCAGCCCGGCCGGGTCGCCGGTCATCTGCCGGCGGTATTCGGCGAGCACCGTGGCGTACCGGGAGAGCAGCCAGGACAGCGCGCCCGACAGATTGACGGTGTGGCCGACCAGGACGGGAGAGACGCCGGTCACCGGTCAGTCCACCTTGATCGAGCCGTCGGCGCCGACGCTGATGTCGGCGTTGACGCTCTGCCCACCGGAGCTGGCGGTGACCTCGATGTCGAACGCGCGGCCGGTGTCCACCGGCACCTCGACGGTCAACGTCATGTCACCCTTGCTGGCCGTGATCGTCACGTCATCGTCGCCGTCGTCGCCGGGCCCGGCCGGGGCGGACGACGCCGGCCCGTCAACCGGCGCGGCCGGTGGGATCGGCAGGGTCTGCACCGGGCCCTGTGGCGTCATCGTCACCGGCGCCCCACCCGAGGGGAGCGAGGATTGACCGGGTTGGACCGCGATCCACTGGTCGGTGCCGAGCGCCGGCGGCAGGTAGTTGCTCATCGAACCGCCGGCCGGGTAGCCCGCGCCGGTGAACGACGGCATGCCGTAGCCGCTGGTGCCGTAGCTGCCGCCCAGGGCCACCTGTCCCGCGCCGGTGGCGACGCTGGCCATCGGTGGTGGCGCGAGCACGGGGTTGCCCGCGCTCCCGGCCGGCAGCGCCGGAGCGGGCGCCGAGCCGCCGTCGTTGTTCTTCGAGAACAACTGCTCGACCTGGCCGACGATGGTGGCCAGACCGGTCAGGATCTGGCCGAGGTTGGTCACCCCGATGGCGGTGAGGATGCCACCGATGCCGGTGAGGAACGCCTTGAGGATCCCGGTGGTGCTGACCGCCAGGGCCCGACCGGCCGCCTGGGTGTACGGATTGGACATCAGCGCGGCCACCGTCGGGTTGACCGCGCTGACCACTGCCCGGTAGGCCGTCTGCGCGGTGGTCAACTGCGCGGCGGCACCCTCGAGTTCCCGAACGCCGGCGTACACGGTCTCGATGATCTGCTGGAAGCTCGCGAAGGACTTGTTCAGCTTCTGCACCACGGAGTCGCTCGCCGACCCGGCGGACCACACCTCACGCAGTTGTTCGCGGGCCCGCTCCAGGTCGGCCAACAGGGTGACCAGCCGGGCCACCCGCGCGGTCAACGCCGCGGAGTGGGCGAGGATGGCTTGCGGGTTACCGCCCACGATCGTGGGCAGTGCGACGGTACCGGGCCCGCGACCGCCGGCGGCGGCGTCCATCGCGCCCGAGTTGGGGATGTCAAACACGACGCACCTCTCTCGGCTTCAGGCCGTCGGGGTTCACCACAGCGAGGTCGCATCCGTCATCGGGCGGTAGACCCGGACGCGTCCGAACTCCGCGGCCGAGCCGACCGCTCCGTGGTTGTAGAGCTGGCCGCCCGCGCCGGCGACACCGATGACCGGGCCGCCGTCACCGACGACGGGCTGCACGACCACCACGTCGCCGGGGTGCACCAGGCCGGACACGTCCCGCCCGCTGCCCGAGTAGACCGCCAACAGGCCGACCCGTTCCTGGTTGGCCGGGCTGCGGTCGAGCCAGTCGGCGAAGTCCCGCGCGTCGCGGAAGGTCACCTCGGTCAGGGGCCGCGCCGAAAGCTCACCGAGCCCCGCCCGGCCCAGGTAGTCCAGGATGTTGCCGACCGACCCGGGCTCCCCCGCCGCGCCCGCGCTGTCGTTGATCGCGTAGCCGGCGAGGGCGGCGCTGGGCGCCGCGCCGGTGCCGGTGGGCGCCCCGCCCAGCGCGGCGGCGACCGCCCGGTCCGCGTCGTCGTAGTCGTTGGCGCTGCGGTGCACCAGGTCGTTGATCTCCTGCAGCAGTTGCAGCAGCGTCCGCATGGTGCCGACGACCTGCCCCTGCATCGCGATGTTCGCCGAGGCGACCGGCGAGCCCAGCTTCGCGAACGACGTCGGCGCGAGGGTGAGCCGCTCCAACTCCATCACCGTGCTGTACGCCTGGAGCAGAATGCCGACGACGTTGCCGACCACTCCACGTACGGCATCCGGCCGCACGTTGTACGACGAGCCTGTCGTCATCGATCGCACCTTCCCGCCAGATCGCCCACGCCCGGGGCCGGGCAACTCGACCGCGCTGAGGCGGTTCCCGGATGGTTGCGGGTCATCGTAGGTTGGTGCGCGCACGCCGTTAAACGGCAAAACTACCCACGACCTGCTCTGTCAAAGTGACCACGGGTCCCGATTCTTCGGGCCGAGGAGGCACCGCCGGATGTCCGCCGACACCTTCCGCCGCCGGGCTGTACTGCCCGAACCACCACGCGGCGAGATCATGCTGCAGTCCCCGCCCGCCCTGCCCCGCGGGTCCGGCCAGGCCGGCATGCAACTGATGTTCATGCTGCCGATGATGCTCGGCATGGGCGCCATGTCGTTCGTCTACATCGGGCGGTCCGGCGGGGCGATGACCTGGATCTTCGGCGCCCTGTACATCAGCGCCATGGCCGGCATGCTGATCATGAGCCTGTCCCGTGGCGGCGCCTCGAAGAAGGCGCAGATCAACGACGAACGACGCGACTACCTGCGCTACCTCGGCGGCCTGCGCGGCCAGGTCCGTGAGGTGGCGGTCCGCCAACGGGAGACGGCCCTGGCGGCGCTGCCCGACCCGGCCGACCTGTGGTCGTTCGCCGGCACCGAGCGGCTCTGGGAACGGGCCCGCACCGATCCCGACTTCGGCCGGGTCCGGGTCGGCACCGGGCCGCAGCGGCTGGCCACCGCGCTGCGGGCGCCACAGACCGCCCCGCTGGAGGACCTCGATCCGGTGGCGTCCACCTCGCTGCGGCACTTCATCCGCACCTACGCGACCGTCGGAGGGCTGCCGGTGGCGGTGTCCCTCCGTTCCTTCCAGCGGGTCACCCTGACCGGCGACCGCCCCGAGATCCTGGCCCTCGCCCGGGCCCTGCTGGCCCACCTGGTCACCTTCCACTCCCCGGACAACCTGCGCGTCGCCGCCTGCGTCGGGCCGGACCGGCAGGACGGCTGGGACTGGCTGAAGTGGCTGCCCCACGCGGTGCATCCGGGCCGGGCCGACGCGAGTGGGCCGACCCGCCTGGTCGCGCCCACCCTCAGTGAGTTGGCCGCGCTACTGGCCGACGACCCGGCCGACCCGGCGGCCCGCGGCCCGTTCAGGCCCGGTGCCCGGCCCGAGGCACCGCACCTGCTGATCGTGCTCGACGGGGCCGGCACGCTGCCCGATGCCGGGCTGGCCCCGCCCGACGGCCTGGCCGGCACCACCATGTTGGAGATCGGCGGCGGGTCTGGTGGTGGCGCTGACGCGCTCGATCTGGTGATCTCCGAAGGTCGGCTCGGCATGCGCACCCCGGACGGCGTCTCGCTGGTCGGTGTGCCCGACCGGCTCAGCGTCGCCGGCGCCGAGGTGGTCGCCCGGCAGCTCACCGCGCTGCACACCGGCACGGCGACGGCCAGCGAGCAGCCGCTGTCCACCACCTTCGGCCTGGCCGACCTGCTCGGCATCGGCGACCCGCGCCGGCTCGACCCGGCGGTCACCTGGCGCCCCCGGTCGGCCCGGGACCGGCTGCGCATCCCGATCGGGGTGGATCCCGACGGGCGCCCGGTCGACCTGGACCTCAAGGAGTCGGCCGAAGGGGGCATGGGCCCGCACGGGCTGGTCATCGGGGCCACCGGGTCCGGCAAGAGCGAACTGCTGCGCACCCTGGTCACCGGGCTCGCCGCCACCCACTCCTCGGAGACGCTCAACCTCGCGTTGATCGACTTCAAGGGTGGCGCCACCTTCGCCGGCATGACCGGCCTGCCGCACACCTGCGCGGTGATCACCAACCTCGCGGCCGACCTGACCCTGGTCGACCGGATGGCCGACGCGCTCCGCGGCGAGCTGGTCCGCCGCCAGGAACTGCTGCGGGCCGCCGGGAACTACGCCTCGGTACGCGACTACGAGCGGGCCCGAACCGAGGGCACCCCGCTGCAACCGCTGCCCTCACTGCTGGTGATCATCGACGAGTTCAGCGAACTGCTCTCCAGCCGGCCCGAGTTCATCGACCTGTTCGTGATGATCGGTCGGCTCGGCCGCAGCCTCGGCGTACACCTGATGCTCGCCTCGCAACGGCTCGAGGAGGGACGGCTACGCGGCCTGGACAGCCACCTGAGCTACCGCATCGGGCTGCGCACCTTCTCGGCGGCGGAGAGCCGGGCGGTGCTCGGGGTGTCCGACGCGTACGAACTGCCGCCGGTACCCGGCTCGGCGTACCTGAAGTGGGACACCACCACCCTGCAACGGTTCAAGGCCGCGTACGTCTCCGGTGAACTGCCGCCCGAGCAGGCCGCCGCCGTGGCCGAGGAGATCCCGTACGAGCGGCGGGTGCTGCCGTTCGGGCTCGCCCCGCTGGCGGCGGCCGAGCCGGTACGCGCACCGGCACCGGCGAACGGCCCCGACACCGCGGCGACCAAGGGCGAGACCGTGCTGAGCGCCATGATCGGCCGGCTGCTCGGCAACGGGCCCGCCGCGCACCAGATCTGGCTGCCGCCGCTGGCCGAACCGCCCGCCCTCGACCAGCTGCTGCCGCCCCTGGGCGTCGACCCGCAGCGCGGTCTGACCCCGGTGGGCTGGGCCGGCAATGGGCAGCTCACCGTGCCACTGGCCATCGTGGACAAGCCGTTCGAGCAGCGCCGGGACCTGCTGTGGGCGGAGCTGTCCGGGGCGGCCGGGCACGCGCTCGTGCTCGGCGCACCGCAGAGCGGCAAGAGCACCCTGCTGCGTACCCTGGTGACCGCCCTGGCACTCACCCACACCCCGATCGAGGCGCAGTTCTTCCTGCTCGACTTCGGTGGCGGCGGCCTGGCCACCCTCGCCGGCCTGCCGCATGTCAGCGGCTACGCCAACCGGATGGACACCGAACGGGTCCGCCGGATCGTCGCCGAGCTGACCGGCCTGCTGGCCGAGCGGGAGCAGTCGTTCGCCGCGCACGGCATCGACTCGATCTCCGACTTCCGGCGCCGCCCACCGCCCAGCCCGGACGGGCGGACGTTCGGCGACGTGTTCCTCGTCGTCGACGGCTGGATGACCCTGCGCCAGGAGTTCGAGCCGCTGGACGAGTCGGTCACCACGCTCGCCGCCCGCGGCCTCGGGTTCGGCCTGCACGTCGTACTGTCGGCCAACCGGGCGATGGAGATCCGACCGGCCCTGCGCGACCTGATCGGCACCCACGTCGAGCTGCGCCTTGGCGACCCGGCCGACTCGGCGTACGACCGGCGGGCCGCGGCCGACGTACCGAAGGGCGCTCCGGGACGCGGGCTCACCGCCGACAAGCTGCACTTCCTCGGCGGGCTGCCGCGCATCGACGGCCGTACCACGGTCAGCGACCTGCCCGACGGCGCGAGCGACCTGGTCAAGCAGGTGGACGCGAGCTGGCACGGCCCGCGCGCTCCCCAGGTGCGGTTGCTGCCCAGGATGGTGCCGGCCGCCGACCTGCCCGGTCCGGTTCCCGGTGACCGGCGGATCCCGATCGGGCTGGCCGAGGCGGACCTGGGACCGGCCTACCTGGACTTCGACGCCGACCCGCACTTCATCGCCTTCGGGGACGTGGAGTCCGGCAAGACCGGGTTGCTGCGGGTGCTCGCCCAGCAGATCGCGGCCCGCTATCCGGTGGCCGAGGCCGCGGTCATCGTCGCCGACTACCGGCGCGGGCTGGTGGACGCGCTCACCGGCCCGCACCTGCTCGGCTACGCCGGCAGTGAGCCGGTGCTCACGCAACTCGTCGCCGAGGCTGCGGAGGGGCTGCGGCGACGCCTGCCCGGTCCGGAGGTGACCGCCACCGAGTTGCGCGAGCGCAGCTGGTGGAGCGGCCCCGAGCTGTTCGTCCTGGTCGACGACTACGACCTGGTGGTGTCACCGAGCCGCAACCCGCTCGCGCCCCTGCTGGACTTCCTGCCCCAGGCCAAGGACGTCGGCCTGCATCTGGTGCTCACCCGCCGGTCCGGCGGCGCCAGCCGAAGCCTGTTCGAGCCGGTCGTGCAGCGGCTGCGCGACCTGGGTACACCGGGCCTGCTGCTCTCCGGTTCCCGCGACGAGGGCGCGCTGCTGGCCGACGTCAAGCCCAGCAAACAGCCGCCCGGACGTGGGCAGTTGGTGGACCGGCGGACCGGGGTGTCGCTGGTGCAGCTCGCCTGGGCGCAGACCGACCCGGCCTGATCCGAACCGGTCGACGCAGGGACCCGGCGGCCCCGGCCGCCGGGTCCCTGTGGGTAATAGTGCCGTGTCGGCGACGGGTACTTGTGCCGTACTACCAAGGGTGACGGATGCATAGCATCCCCAGCGTGTACGGCGCCGCGAGTCGGCGCGCGACCCTGCCAAGAGGAGGTGACCCGACGTGGCCAGTCCCGGATACCAGAGTGATGCCGCCGCGATGACGCGAGCGGTCAGCGGGTTCGACGAAGCCGCCACCAACACGGCTCGGAGCATGGCGCAACTCGAGAGCGAACTCGTGTCGGTACTGAGCCGGTACGCCGGTAACCAGGCCACCGCTTTCTGGCAGCTGCAGAGCCGGCTGCAGGAGAGCATGCGGGTTGCGTCACGGGAGCTGCAGACCATGTCCGGTCTGGTCAACGAGAGTTTCCGCAACTACAACACCGGTGACACGGCGGCTGCCGACTCCCTGCGGGGCCTCACCGGCGCCGTGGGCGAGGGCAGCCCCGTACTCAGCCGGCTGGCCGGTGCCTAACCTGCCCGGAAAGGGGTGATGTGAAATGACCGCCGATGTGATCAATGTGGAATTCGGCGCGCTGCGGGCCGCCGCCGACTCGCTTCAGGTGAAGGCCCAGGCGTTGAACGGCCACGTGGAACAGCTGCAGAGCAGCCTGGCCCCGATCAAGCAGACCTGGTACGCCTCCGGCAGTGCCGCCGGTCAGGCCGCGGAGCAGTCCGAGACGCGGCTGCGCGCGGCACTGGCCGACATCATCGCGGTGATCGGTCAGTTCTCCGGCAAGGTGAACGAGGCGCACGACACCCAGTTGGCGCTGGAGAACAGGAACACCAGCTTCTTCGCCTGAGCCGGTGCGATCAGCGGCGGCGTGGGGTGGGGCGGGATCCGCCTCCACCCGACGCCGCCGCCCCGCTGGCCGGCGATGTTCTCAGCCGAGCTCCGAGACAGGAGAGCGCGACGATGTCCCACGAGGAGTCGTTCCGGGTCCACCTCGAATCGCTGCTGGCGTTCGCCCGCGAGTTGGAGGACCAACTGGAGGCGATGCGCAAACCGACGGACGGCCTCGGCCAGTTGCGCATCCGGCCGGTCCGGCTCGGCGAGTTCGGCGAGGCGGCTTCGCTGGCCGAGCGGCACCGGGCCGCCGCCGAACAGATGCACGAACTGCTGCACACCGTGCGGGAGGCGATCGCCTTCGCCAACGACGTGACCCGCATGATCGCGGACGGGTACGCCGACTACGACATCGGCGTCGCCACGTCCTTCCGGGCACACGGAAGGGACTGACACGATGCCGCGTGGACACGGTCGGGCGCGTAGCGACTTCAGCCAGTACAGCCATCACGAACTCATGCGAATGCTGCACGCCGGCGAACCGAAGTCGGTGACTGAGGCGGCGGAGGGCTGGGGAGCCGCCGGCACCGCGCTGCACGAGCGCGCCGGCGACATCGAGCGCCAGCTCCGCGAGTTCGAGCAGTGGTGGGACGGCGGCGCCGCCCGACAGTACAAGATGATGATCAATGACCTGACCTCGGGTATCCGGCAGGTGGCCAGCACCGCGTTCACGGTGCGTGACCTGGCCTACTCCTCCGCCGAGGCGCTCACGACGGCCCAGAAGTCGATGCCCGCCCCGGTCGCCGTACCCGATCTCGCCCCCTCCGTGGTCGCCGCCGCGACCACGCCCCTGGTCGTACCCGCGGACACTCCGGCCAGCACGGTCGCCACGCTCCGCCAGCACCAGGCCGAGGCGGTCGCCGAGGTCCACGCCCAGCAGCGGGCACAGGCCGCCTCGAACGCGGCCCACCAGCAGGCGGTGCAGGTGATGTCCACCCTCGCCACCGAGTACGTCACCACCGAGGACGCGATGCCGGTCACCCCGAGCGCCGCGTCCCGGCCGGCCACCGGCACACCGATCGAGGAGCCACCGCCGGTCACGCCAGCCCCACCGCTGGATCCGCAGACCGGCGGCGGCCTGCCGTCCGTACCGGCCGAGACACCGGTCGACCCGGACAAGGCACCCGTCGACCCGGACGCGACACCACCGGCGACCCAACCCCGGCCGCTGTTCGGCACGATGTTCACCGCCGGGTTGGCCGCGGCCGCCGCCGCGCTCGGCGGGCGGTTCGCCACCGTGCCGCCTGGGCTGGGGGCCAAGCCGAAGGACGAGAAGAAGGACACCGCGCCCGCGGCCACGGCCAACGACAGGGCCGCCGGCAGCGGCGCCCGGATCTCCGCCGGCGGCGCGGGTGGCGGTGTGGGTGGCGGTGTGGGTGGCGGCGGAGGCGGCGTCGACATGTCGCCGGTGGCGAACCAGTCCTTGGCCGGTCAGGCCGGCGGCCCGACGGCGAGTGGACTCGCCGGAGCCGCCGGGGCCGCCGCCGGGGTAGCCGCGGCGAAGGGCATGGCCGGCGGCTTCATGCCGGCGATGCCCTTCGCCCCGATGGGCGCGGGCGACGCCGCCGGCGGCCGACGCATCCCACCCTGGCTGGTCGAGACCGAAGACGTGTGGGGCGAGCAGTCGGTGGTGACGCCGGCGGTGATCGGCGAGGAGCCTGAGTCGGACCAGCCTGGGACCCGGTCATGGAGGTGACCAGCGCCGGATTCCGAGCCGTCCCGACCGCACTGGACGCCGCGGCGGCCGAGCTCACCGGAAGCGCCGACCGGTTGAACACCATCCGCGGGCAGCTCACCACGCAAGCCGTCGACGGCAAGGCGTTCGGGTTGGTGCCGCAGTCCCAACGTGCCATGCAGGCACACGGCAACAGCCTGCAGCTCAGCAGCACCGAGCTGGAGTCGGCGGCGACGCAGACCCGGCGGTTGGCCACCGGGGTGACCGCCGCGGTGACCAACTACCGGCGGGGCGACGTCCAGGTCAGCCAGGCATTCCGACAGCTAATGGGTGGGCCGGCCGGTGGCACCACCCTGGCCGCCGCCGGGGCCGCCGCGCCCGCCGGCACCGCCCCGTTCGGCACCCGGATCGCGGCCAACCGTTCGGCGATCACCGCCGAGTTGGCCGCCGAACGGCAGCGCCTCGCCGGCTATCAGGCCCAGCTCACCGGGGACCCGGCCGTCGACCGCCGTCTGCAGGAGACCATCACCCGGTCGCAGGCGCGCATCGAACTGTACGAGAACGTCATCGCCGAGAACCGCAAGATCCTCTCGTTCGACCCGTCCGGTGACGGATCGATGGTCGAGCTGGTCGGCGACATCGACGCCGGCACCCGCAACGTCGCCGTGTTCGTTCCGGGCACCTTCTCCGAGCTGGCCAACTTCGAGCGGTACCGCGACGCGGCGGCCGGTTTCGTCGACGCCGCCCCCCGGCGGGACCTGGCCATGGTCACCTGGATGGACGGCGACCTGCCCTCCAACCTGTTCCCGCAGGCCCCGTCGGCCAGCTACGCCGACAACCTCGGGCCCCGGCTCGCCGACTTCTCCCGTGAGCTGCGGGCCGAAATCGCCGGCTCCGCCGCGGCCGGCAACGACGTGCAGGTCACCTTCGCCGGCCACTCGTATGGCGGCGCCGTGGTCGGCACCGCCGAGCAGCACGGGTTGGACGCCGACCGGGTCCTGCACATCGAGTCGGCGGGCATGGGTCACCGCGTGGACGGCCCGGAGGACCTGCGCCCGGCCCAGCCCGATGTGCAGCGCTACTCGATGACCGCCCCGGGCGACCCGATCGCCTGGGTCCGGGACATCAACATCTTCAACTGGGGGCACGGGGCCGACCCCGACGAGTTCCCCGGTGTGGTCCGGCTGGAGACCGGCAACTACCCCGACGGCCGACCGTTGGAGGGCACCTCCGCGCACTCCGACGTGCTGACCTACCACAGTGACGCGTGGTGGAACATGTACCAGGTGTTCACCGGCGGCCCGGTGGTGACGGTACCGTCGACGCCATGACCAGCCCGATCGACTACGAGCCGCTGGCCGCCGTGGCGGGGCCGCTGCGGGCCGTGCTGCACGCGGTCGCCGCGCGGTTCGGCGCCGACGCCCGGATCAGCCGCGACGAGCAGCTCGACTGCGACCCGTTCCGGCCGGCCGGCGTACCGAGCGAGTCGGTGCGCTGGGAGTACAACCTCCGGGTTCCCGTCCCGCCCGGCGCCGCCGAGATCCTGTTGACCGAGGTGGTGCCGGAGCTGAGCGCAGACGGTTGGCGAGCCACCGACCGCAGCGGCGAGACCGAGGTGGCCTACCAGTTCCAGCGGGACGGGGCGAACCTCGGCGTACACATCTCCCGGGACGGCACCGGCGAGGTGGTGGTGGGCGGCTCCAGCCGCTGCGTACCGACCGGGATGCCGTAGCGCCAGCCGCACCACGGGTGGGGCCGGTCAGCCGCCGGGACGCCAACCGCGGGCCCGGCCTCGACGCGCCACGGCCGTACCGATCCCAAGCAGCAGCGCCGCCCCGAGTCCCGCCGACGCCAGCGGCAGCACCAACGGATCCACACGGGAACCAGGGTTCGCACGGGCCGCGGCGACCGGCTGCGCGCTCGCGCCCACGGGTCCCGGCGGGTCCTCGACACCCTCGGCAGCCACCGCCCGGTACGGGTCCACCATTCCCCAGCCGAGCTGCGGGTGGCGCCCGTCAACCGCGGTCCGGTGCGCGGTCGACTCGATCCGCCGCACCACCTCGGCGGCGCTGAGTTCTGGCCGGTAGGACCGCAGCAGCGCCGCCGTGCCCGCCACGTACGCCGCCGCGTAGGCCGGATCGTCGACCGTGGGTGAGTGCCCCAGCCGACCGTCCGCCCCGGCGGAGAGGCTCAGCAGTTGTCTTCCCGGGGCGGCCACCCCGATGTAGTCACCGGATTCGGTAGAGGCCACCGCGCCGTCGGGCCCGAACGCACCGACCGCCAGCACCCCGGGCAGGGCGGTCGGGTAGCTGGTCGCACCCTGGGTCCGCGCGCCGGAAGCGGCCGGCGACACCACCACGATGTCGGCCGCGATCGCCCGTGCGGTGGCGTCCCGCAGCTGGGCGCTGTTCCTGGTTGCCGGCAGTACCACGTAGATCACGCGGGCGCGGGCGGTGACCGCGAAGTCGATGGCGGCGGCGAGCCGGCCGGGGTCGACGGCCCCGTCGCCCTGCCTGGTGGTCTGGGTGTAGCGAACCGGGAGCACGGACACGCCGGGAGCCAGACCGGCGAAGGTGGTCTTGTCGTGCGGCCGGGCGGCGATCAGGCCGGCGGCGAAGGTACCTCGGCCGTCACAGTCGTCGGTAGCCCCGTCGCGGTTGGCCAGGACGTCTCGACCTTTCTCGACCTGACCTGGACGGAACTGTGCGTTACGGGCGTCGACGCCGGTGCCGAGCACCGCGGTCCGCACCCCGGAACCCGTGCTCAGTGGCCACACCCGGCGCGGCCCGAGCAGTTCCATCGCCCACGGGGTGCCGGCGGTGTGCACTCCCACCGGTTTGGCACAGCCGGCCGGCGCCGCGTAGCTGGCCGGCACTGCGGCTACCGGCAGCGCCCCGACCAGCGCGCCGACGACGCCCGCCAGCGCGCCGAGAGCGGGTCGCGAGCCAGCCGGCCCCGGCCGGACCGCGCCGCGCCTGGAACTGCCCAACCGGATCATGCCGGCACCCGCAGGGTTACCCGGGTGCCGCGACCGGGCCAGGACTCCACGGTCGCTTTGCCGCCGACCTCGCGCAACCGGGCCACGATCGACTCCCGGATGCCGAACCCGGGTCGGCCGGCGACATCGAAGCCACAGCCGTGGTCACGGACCACCACGACCAGGGCGCTGCTCTCCTCGTCGGCGCGGACCACCACGTCACTGATCCCGGCGTGCTTGGCCACGTTGCCCAGAGCCTCCCGCACCCCACCGAGGACCGCGTCCCGGCCCGGGCGGGACATCCGACTGCCGGCGCCGTCGGCCACCGTCAACTCCACCCGCAGCCCGCGTCCCGCGAGTTCCTCCACCAGTTCGGCCAACCCGTCGGCGAGCGGGTTGTCTCTGCCGCCGCCGGGATCGTCGAGCGTCCTACGCAGCCGAGCGGCCTGGACCCGGGCGGTGGCCCGCACCTGGGCGAGCTGCACCGCTGACGCCGTCTCATCCGCCGCGCTGTGCAGGGCGATCGCTTCCAGGGTCTGCAACACCGTGTCGTGCAGCGACCGCAGCCATCGGGCCTGCTCGGCCTCCCGACCGGCTCGGATCCCGTACGACATGGCCAGGTGCAGGCTCAGCCCACAGATCACGAGCGCCGCCAACGCGACCACCACCGCCAATCCGAGCCACCCGGCCCGGCCGGCGAGGGTTCCCCTGTCCGAGGCGGCGCCGAACGCGGCCGTCGCCAACTGGACCGGCATCGACAGCAGCACCGCGAGCACGCCACCGACCAGGCCGTACGCGCCGGTCACCAGAACCACGGCACCGGCCAGGTACGACCAGAACACCTCGGTGTGGGGCACCACCGCACTTCCCACCACGTTCACCCCGAACGCCACGGCGAGGTCGACCAGCACGGCCCCGCGTACCCGTTCGAGGTCCACCGTCGACCGCCGGTGGACCGTGATGATCGCCGCGACGTTGGCGGCCAGCAGCAGAGCCGCAACCGGCAGCAGAGTAACCAGTGCCACCGGCTCCCCGCGCACCACGAGCAGGCCCATGGCGACGGGCAGGACGCACACCCGGTATGCCAGAGCACCGAGCAGCAGGCAACGCGAGGTCTGACGATGCAGCACGGCAGCGGCGGCGCCGCCGACCGGTCCGAGACTCTCCGCGGACGCCACCGGCGTCCACATCGGAGGCCGCTGCGGGGATGCGGCCCCCGCCACGGCGGCGCGGGTCAGCAGCGCGAACACCATGGCCGGCATGGCGACACTGTCGACTGTCACGGACCCTCCCGCGCTGCGCCGACCAATGCCCACGTGTCAGCTCCCTTGTCCACATCACGGACCGCGCGTCGCGACTGGCCCCACGAGGATCATGGCCAGTTTTCCCGACATTTGACCTTCGAAGCAAGAGCTGGCCGCGCATTGATCCGGGCCGACGTCGAATGGCGCCCGGGCCCGCGATCGGACGAGGTCAGCGAGCCGCGATCGCCCCTGCCAACCAAGGGCATCTGAGCGTGTAGTGGCAGATCCCCGTGCAGCCCAATCTCTAACATTGATGTACGCCACTCTGCCTCCTTCCCAACCGACCCGCCCAGCGGCCACCCGTCGACAGACGAGCAGCGAGCTCGTCCCCGCCCACGGCACGTTGACCACCCACCAGCCGAACCGCCCGGCCAGCACACCCGAAGCTCAAGTCCCCCCAAGCCGCGACCGATCTTCTCGTTGGAGAGCGTGAGGCTGACCCCCACGAGGTGCGTCACCAGCCGCCGTCGAAGAAGGCCAAGAGCGCCGGCGCCGGGTCCGCTGCGGTGGTCGTGTTCGCCACAACGACAACGATCACGACCAGCGACAACAACGCCGAGAGAACGCCGAAGGACCCCAACACGCGTCTCGTACGCCTGTCGGACGGCCCTGTTCTCGCAAACCTCTTCCACAACACCACGCTCGTGCCGACGAGGACGACCGCCACGATCCCAGCAATCACGGCCATCGCCACGTGATATCGAGAAAAGTCGCTGATCATCACCTCGAGGGCTGGCGGGGTCTGGTCACCCGCGCTCAGGGAGTCCGCCAGTCGCCGCCTGACGTGATCGAGCGTATCGGCGAGCTCTCCGTCGGTTTCGCCGTCCGCCAGCATCGGCAACAGCGAGGCGAAGGGCGCTACTGCACCCTGGACGTTGGCCATCACCATCGCCAACGAGAACAACGCGAGCATCGTGACAAGAACGCCGCCCGACGTGAGGGCGGCCCTCCTGCCCGCCCCGAGACCGCCGGCCCTCAGGAATGCCTTCCAGAGAAGAAGGCCGAGTACAACGAGCACGATCAGCAAGATCGCAGCGATCACGGCCTTGGCCAGGTGGTAGCGGAACCAGTAATCGACAACCCTCTGCAAGCCCGGGGAAAAATCCCGGTCGCCGGAACTCCAATACTTGACGAATTCTTCGCGGAGGGCTTCGACGAGTTTGCGCCTGTCGACGAAGCCGCCGTCCGACCTGTTCGCCGCCAGCGTGCGCGGGGCGACGACGAAGGCGGCGACGAGGGCCACAGCGAGGGCGACAAGCGTAGCGAGGATGCGACCGGAGATGCCTGCGGATCGCGACGGGACTGCGGGACTGCGCAAGGAGATTCCTTCGACTCGATCGAGTGGGTAGACGGCGCGCCGACCTGCCGGGTCGCCGGTTGAGGGGTTGGTACAGCAGGGTCCCGGGACCAGGATGTTCGAGGCGCGGTTCTGCCGGGCATGGACCGGCTAGCCACGCGACGCGATGGGTCCTTCGTTCCGATCACCATTCCGCACCGGTGGTCGCCCGGTCACGGGGGTACGCCGGACACTTGGGGGTGGGGCCTGCCCCACCTCTCGGGCAGGGCGGGCGGCCCTGGGCACCGCGGTCAAGCCAGTCGCGCACATGCTGTCGCCCGGGCTGACCTTCCGGCCTGCTGTGCACGTATACGATGGACGCGCCAGCGGCCGGGGCCTGGGCGCTCACCTGCCGTGATGCCTGAACCGCCACGGCAGAACCACGATGTCAGAACCGCTGCGCCAGAACAGGGAACAATGGGGCATGAACACGGTCCAGCGGGCCGGGCGACGAGCTACTGCCAGGGCATGTCCACATCGGTGCTCTGCATCCTGGTCTTCGAGGACCACAGCCAGACCGACACCGGGTCACCTCCACCGGGCAGATGGTCGACCTGACGGCGGATCGGCGTGCGCTCGATGGTGGGGAATCCGCCGTCGTGGTCGATCCAGGCCTAGCGGTGGCGAGCCGCGGGTGGGTCCGGTCCCAGGCCATCGCCGGCGCGGTCCCGTGGCGGTCGGTGTCCGGGCTCGCTCCGGGGATCCGGATTGGGCTGGGGCTATGACCACGTCGTTCCCCTCCGCGGTCTGGCGTCGGTGGCGATCGGGCGTCCGGTTCGTCTTCCGGATGGGGCGTCGCACGGTCGTGGAGTCGCTGTACCTGCTCACCGCGCCGGTGACCGCCGCGGCTGGCCTGCTGCTGGTGCTCACCGGTCTGTGTATCGGAGCGGTCGGTCTGCTGTTGCCGGGCCGGTCGCCGGTCGTGGCCGGCGGTTTGGCGCTGGTGCGGTGGTTCGCCGACGTGGAACGGTGGCGGATCGCCAAGGTGCGTTCCCCGGCGGTCGGCGTGGAGGGTGTGGGCCATTGGCGGAGACCGGAGGAGACAGCCGCCGCGTCCGGCCCGGGGCTGTGGCTCGGCGTGGCGCACGCGGTGGCGGTGCTGCCTGTCGCCCTGGTCACCTCAGTGGTGACGGTGCTGTGGTGGTTCGTCGGACTCGGTGCCGGCACGTCCGCCCTGCGCAGCCCCTACTCGTCCGCGGGGCCGATGCGGCCCACGACCCTGACCGTGGGCAGCCCTCGGTCCCACATCGCCTTGACCCTGGGACTGACGTCGCCGACCGAGCGGCTCGCCTTCGGGACCGCGGTCGGCCTGCTGTTGCTGTTCACCCTGCCGCTGGTGACCCGGGCGTGCGTCGCCGCCCAGGCCGGACTGGGGCAGACGCTGCTGTCTGACGCGTCCGCGTCGCACCGCCGGATCAGCGGACTGGAGCAGGAGCGGGACACCGGCGCGCAGACCGTCGCCGCGGTGACGGCCGAGGCGACCGCGCTGCGCCGGCTCGAACGCGACATCCACGACGGGCCCCAGCAGCGGCTGGTCCGTCTGGCGATGGAACTGGGCCGCGCCCAGCACCACCTCGACAGCAGGCCGGAGGCCGTCCGCGCGGCGCTCGCCGACGCGATCGTCCAGACCGAGGAGGCGCTGGACGAGCTACGGGCCCTGTCGCGTGGCATCGCCCCGCCGATCCTCGTCGACCGCGGCCTGCGCGCGGCGCTCACCGCCCTGGCCGCGCGCTCGACCGTACCGGTTGAGGTCGATGCCGAACCCCTGAACGACCGGCTGGACGCTGCGGTCGAGACGGCCGCGTATTTCGTGATCGCCGAGGCCCTGACCAACGTGGCCAAGCACAGCCACGCCGACCGGTGTGCGATCGGACTGCGCCACAGTGCGGGAACCTTGCGGGTCTGGGTGACGGACGACGGGGCGGGCGGCGCCGCGCTGGACAAGGGACACGGGCTGCGCGGGTTGGAAGACCGGCTGCACGCGGTCGGCGGCCGGCTGTGGGTCACCAGTCCCTACGGCGGCCCGACGGCGATCACCGCGGAACTGCCGTGCTGCTGAACCCGCACGAACCACCACCGGACCGCGCGGCCCGCGGTCCGCTGCGGATCGTCCTGGCGGACGACGCGGTACTGCTGCGCGAGGGCCTGGTCCGCCTGCTCGTCGAGGACGGTCACCAGGTGGTGGCCGCGATCGGTGATGGCCCGGCCCTGGTCGAGGCGGTGCTCAGACACCGCCCGGACGTGTCGATTGTCGATGTGCGGATGCCGCCGACCTACACGGACGAGGGCTTGCGCGCGGCGATCACCGCCCGCTCGCAGGTGCCCGGCGCCCCCATGCTGGTGCTCAGCCAGTACGTGGAGGCGTCCTACGCCGGCGATCTGCTCGCGGACGGCTCCGGTGCGATCGGGTACCTGCTGAAGAACCGGGTCGCCAGGGTCGAGGAGTTTCTGGATGCCCTGGATCGCGTCGCCCGGGGCGCGACGGTGCTCGACCCGCAGGTCGTTGCGCAGTTGCTGGCCGGGCAGCGCCGGGACAACGCCCTGGGGGCGCTGACCACGCGGGAACGGCAGCTCCTGGCGCTGATGGCCGAAGGTCATTCCAACACGGCCATCGCCGAACGGCTGGTGGTCTCCGCCAGCACGGTGGAAAAGCACATCGGCAATGTCTTCGCCAAGCTCGGCCTGCCGCCTGACGACGCCCAGCACCGTCGGGTGCTCGCTGTCCTCGCCTACCTCAGGGCCTGACGGCGGCCCGTCCGCCCCCTCCCTCGGTGGGGCCTGCCCCACCCCGGACGTCGCCCGGCCCGCGCGCGTCTCGGCGCCCTCAGAGGGTGCTGCGGTACGGCGGCATGAACCGCAGTCGGGGCATCTGGTCGGCGAGCACTCCCCCGTCGACGACCAGGTGGGTGCCGTTGATGTAACGACCGGCCTCGGAGGCGAGCAACAGGAGCGCGCCGACGCAGTCGGCCGGCGTACCGTAGCCGCCGCGCAAAGGGATCCGCTCCTCCCAGGCGGCCTCGAACGCCTGCCGGTCCAGGGAGAACTCACCGTCGATCGGGGTGGCGATCATCCCAGGAGCGATCGTGTTGGCGGTGATGCCGTGCGGCCCCAGCTCGGCGGCGAGCGACCGGGTGAGCAGCTCGACGGCACCCTTGGAGGCGTTGTAGTGGGCCAGTCCGGCCTCGGCCATCAGCCCGTTTTTCGAGGAGACGTTGACGATGCGGCCAGCCACCCCGTCGGCGACCATGTGCTCGGCGACGCGTTGCGCGAGGAAGAAGACGGCGTCCACGTTCACCCGCATCACCTCCCGCCAGTTGGCGACGGTGATCTCGTTGAAGTGCTCCAGCCGGGCCACCCCGGCGTTGTTGACCAGGACGTGCACCGGCCCGTGGGCGCGCCGCAGGTCGTCCACCCAGGGTGCGATCGCCTCGGTGTCGGCGAGGTCGAAGGCGTACGGGTGGCAGGCGCGGCCGCGGTCGGTGATCGCGGCGGCGACCGCGCCGAGGTCGACGCCGGGCCGGTCGACGACCACGACGTCGGCGCCGGCGGCGGCGAGCCCGGTGGCGAAGGCCGCCCCGAGCCCGCGCGCCGCACCGGTCACCACGGCCAGCCGGCCAGACAGGTCGAAGGAGGGCGGGACGACGGTCATGTCAACCCCAACAGGTCGAGCGACGGGCGGTGGATCAGCTGCTCGATCTGCTCGGTGTCGAGCGGGTCGAGGCCGGGGATGCCGGGCACCCGACCCACCGCCCGCAGCCCCTCGATCGAGGCGTCGACGGTGGTGAAGGGATAGTCGCTGCCGAACAGCAACTTGTGCCACACCCCGTAGTCCTGGACGAGCCGAAGGCTGTGCCAGAGCTGGAAGGGTCGGTAGTGCAGCGCGGAGACGTCGGCGTAGACGTGCCGGTGCTTGCGGATGACCGCGATGCACTCCCCCTCGTACGGGTGACCGAGGTGGGCCAGCACCATCCGCAGCTCGGGGTGGCGGATCGCCACCTCGTCGAGGTGCACCGGCAGGGCGAAGCGCAGCGGTGCGGTGGAGACGAAGGTGGTCCCGGTGTGCACGAGCAGCGGCAGTCCGTGCCGGACGGCGTAGGTGTACAGGTCGTCGTAGGCCGGGTCGGCCGGGTCGAACCCGGCGTACATCGGCATCAGCTTGATGCCGCGCAGGCCGAGGTCGCGGTGCCCGTGCTCCAGCTCGTCGCGCCAGCCGGGCTGGGTGGGGTCCAGGGCGAGGTAGCCGACCAGCCGGTCGGGCCGGGCGGCGACGTACGCGGCCACGGCGGCGTCGTCGACCCAGAGCCCGGAGCGGCGGGCCTTGCCGCCGACCACGATCGTCCTCGTGTCCTCCGGTGCGGTGGCCGCGTACTCCGACCACCGCACCGTCAGGTCGACCTCGCCGCCGTGCGCCCGGGCCGCCTCGGCGGCGAACGGGTCGCCGACGTGGTCCGGGCAGTCGAACAGGTGCGAGTGCACGTCGACGATCATCGGCGGTCCCGTTTCTCCCACCCCTCGGCGAACATGTTCCAGAAGCCGTGGCTCGGCGGGTGCTCGACGAACACCTCGTCGACCAGTTCGACGCCGAGGCCCGGCGCGGTGGGCAGGTCGATGTGCCCGTCGACCACGGGCAGGGCGCCGCGCACGGCGTCGAAGACGTACTCCTCCAGCAGGCCGTCGAACGTCTCGAGGATCTTGAAGTTCGGCATCCCGAGGACTGCGTGCACCGAGGCGGTGGTGCACAGCGGCGAGTTGGAGTTGTGCGGGGCGACCACCATGGCGTGCTGGTCGGCGATGGCGGCGAGCTTGCGCACCTCGGTGAACCCGCCGGCCATGGACAGGTCGGGTTGGATGATGTCGACGGCGTCGGTGGCGAACAGCCGGGCGTACTCGTAACGGTTGTGGAAGTGTTCGCCGCCGGAGATCGGCATGGTGGCGCGGGCGCGCAGCTCGGCGTACCGCTCGATGTGGGTCCACGGCAGCGGTTCCTCGAACCAGCCGAGGTCGAACGGCTCCAGCTCCCGGACGAGCCGGGCGGCGGTGTGCATGGCGAAACGGGCGTGGCCCTCGACGAACAGCTCGGTCTCGGGCCCGACGGCGTCGCGGACGGCGGCGACGATGTCGACCGAGCGGCGCAGCTCGGTGCGGGACAGCTCGCCGAGGCCGGCCCCGAACGGGTCGAACTTCAGCGCGGTGTACCCCTTGGCGACGGTGGCGACGGCCCGTTCGGCGAAGGCGGCGGGCTCCCGGTCGCCGGTGTACCAGCCGTTGGCGTAGACCCGGACGCGGTCGCGGCAGGCCCCGCCGGTCAGCCGGTACGCGGGCACGCCGAGGGCCTTGCCCATGATGTCGTAGAGGGCCTGGTCGACGCCGGAGACGACGATCCCGCCGACGTCGCCGCCGCGCAGGAAGTCGCCCTGGTACATGCGCAGCCAGATCTCCTCGACGTCGAACGGGTCGGCGCCGATCAGGTGCCGCCCGGCCATCGCCTCGGCGAGCTGGCAGGTCTCCCGGGCCCGGTACGGGTGGGTGATCTCGCCGACGCCGGAGAGCCCGGCGTCGGTGTGCACCCGTACGTAGGAGAAGTCGCGCCAGGCGGTGCCGAGGGTGAGGGTCTCCACCCGGCTGATCCGCCCGGCCGGGCCGACCGGCCGTGTCTTGTCGACGGTCAGCATCACCGCTGCCCTCCCCCGGTGGGGGTCGCGCCGCCCATGGTGGCGGTGCCGGCCAGCTCGGTCACCCCGCCGGCGGCGAGGGTGTCGCGGACGGCCGCCCGGGTGGCGTCGACGAGGTGGTCGATGTCGGCGTCGGTGTGGGCGTACGAAATGTGGTTGCGCTTGAGGTTCAGCGGCAGCTCGAAGATGCCGTGCTCGGGCATCCGCCGACGGTAGCCGATGAACATGCCGGCATCGTTGCGCAGCAGGTCGTCGTAGCTGCGCGGTGCCGGGCCGGGCATGAAGTACGTCACGAAGACGGAGCCGTGGCCGGTGACCACGGCGGGGACGCCGAGGTCGGCGAGGACCTCGGTGATGCCGGCGCGGGCCCGCTCGCCGAGCCGGTAGACGTGCTCGTGCACGGGCTCGGCGCGCAGTTTGCCGAGGGTGGCGATGGCGGCGGCGACCACGGCCGGGTGGCCGTTGTAGGTGCCGGCGAAGAACGCGGGCGCGCCGGGGTGGGTGCTGAACAGGTCCATCAGGTCGGCCCGGCCGCCCAGGGCGCCGATCGGGTAGCCGTTGGCGATGGCCTTGCCGAGGGTGGTCAGGTCCGGGGTGACCCCGCTGATCTTCTGCCAGCCGCCGAGGTCGTGCCGGAAGCCGGTGATCACCTCGTCGAAGACGAGCACGCTGCCGGCCCGGGTGCACTCCTCGCGCAGGGTGCGCAGGAACTCCTGGTCGGGCAGGAGGCAGCCCACGTTGTGCGGCACCGGCTCGACGATGACGGCGGCGATGTCGTCGCCGTGCGCGGCGAAGGCGGCCCGGACGGCGGCCACGTCGTTGAAGCGCAGCACGAGGGTGGCGTCGAGGACCTCGGGCAGGATGCCGGTGGAGATCGGGTCGGCCACGCCCACCTTGTCCGGGGCGGAGATGACGTTGAGGCTGACCGAGTCGTGCCAGCCGTGGTAGCAGCCCTGGAACTTGACCACCAGGCGCCGGCCGGTGGCGGCGCGGGCGACCCGCAGGGCGTGGAAGGTGGCCTCGCTGCCGGTGCTGGTGAGCAGCACCTTCTCGATGCTGGGCACCAGTTCGGCGAGGGTCTCGGCGAGTTGGACCTCCCCGTCGGTGACGGCCACGCCGCACAGGTCCAGCCGCCGGCCGGCCTCGGTGACGGCGGCGTTGACGTCGGGGTCGTTGTGACCGAGCAGGGGTGGCCCGAAGGCCGCGTGGTAGTCGGTGTACTGGCGTCCGTCGGCGTCCCAGAAGTGCGCTCCGGAGGCCCGGGCGATCACCAGCTCGGTGAGGCCGGGGATGCTGCGCTGTCCGCTGTTGACGCCGCCGGGGATGACCCGGCGCGCCCGCTCGGCGAGCGTGGCGCCGGTCGGGGCCGATCGTGAATTCACACCTTCTCCTCATCGGTGCGGCGCGGCGACCCAGCCCGGTCGCGGCGCCGCGGGGTGTCCGCCGCAGGAGGAACATTTCGAAGTTTCGGAACACTGTTCGGCATTGCCAAACGATGTTCGGCATACTAAGCACGCTTGTTCGCCACGGTCAACACGCCGGGATGCCAAATCTCGAACAGCTTTGTTACGCTGTTCGGCCTTGGCGAACAGATCGGCTTCCCCCTGCCCGAAAGAAGGACCATGACCACCACCGAAGACGGGGACAGCTCCCGCTACCTGGTGCGCAGCGTCAGCCGCGCGGCCGAGGTGCTGGAGGCGCTGTCCGCCGCCACCCCGGGCGAGGGGCTCAGCGTCACCGACGTCGCCCGCGCCTGCGGCCTGTCCAAGAGCGCCGCGTTCGCCACCCTGCACACCCTGTGCCACCACGGCCTGGCCGCCGACGACGGCGAGGGGATGAACCGGCGCTACCGGCTCGGGATGTCCCTGGCGCGCCTCGGCGTCCGCGCCCAGGAGCAGCTCTCCCTGCGCGACATCGCCCGCCCGGTGCTGGCCCGGCTGACCCGCGACACCGGGCTCAGCTCCCGGCTGGCCGTCCCCGAGGGGGCGCACGCGGTCGTCGTCGACCAGGTCAGCAACGGCGAGCGGATCCAGATCGAGCTGCGGATGGGCACGCGCGAGCTGCCGCACTGCACCGGGCTCGGCAAGGCCCTGCTGGCCGAGATGACCCCGCCGCAGGTCACCGAGCTGATCGGCCGCGTCGGGCTGCCCCGGCGCACCGACCACACCATCTGCGACCTGGACTCCCTGCTGGCCCACCTGGCCGACGTCCGCCGCGCCGGGTACGCCCTCGACGACGAGGAGGACGCCGAGGGGGTGTTCTGCATCGGCAGCGCCCTGCGCGACCACACCGGCGCGTGCTGCGGGGCCATCAGCGTGACCGGGCTGAAGCTCGGCCTGCCCAGCTGGCGGTACCAGGAGCTGGGACGACAGGTGCGCCAGGCCGCCGACGCCATCTCCGTCCGGCTCGGCCACGTTCCGGCGGAGCAGACCCCTTGACAGCGGGTTCACCTGCTGTTTAACGTTCCGCCAACGTCGCGTCCCGGCCGCGACCGTCTCGGGCGAACCAGCTGACTCCCGTCGTGCCGCAGCCCCGGCACCGGGCGTTCCGGTCAGCAGCTCCGCCGCCTGCGCGCCTCGCGCGTTTGCCCGACCTTCCCCCCGTCCTGCGGCGCCTCCCGGCGCCCGCAGACCCCCAGCACCGCCGTCCGGCGCACCCGCCGGTCGGCGGGACCGCGAAGGTTGAGGCTCTCCATGGGTCTACTCGGCACGTCCGTACCCACCCCCCACGACCAGGTCCTGCGCGTCGACACCGTCGCCGACCTGGCCGACCTCACCCCCGCCGCGCTGACGGCCCGCACGCTGGTCCGCGTCGCCGGCTACCACACCCCCGGCGACGGCGGCGGCATGCTGCTGCGCTGGGACCCCACCAGCACCGCCGCCGGCAACGGCGGCACGGTGCACGACCCGTACCCGGGCGGGCGCGGCGACCGGCGCGGCCGGTGGTCGGCCGTGCACGACGGGGTCGGCGACTTCCGGATGTTCGGGATCTTCGGCCGGGACACCCCCGCCGACGCCGCGCTGGACGCGATGGTCGCCGACCCGGCGATCCATCGGATCGAGGCCCACACCGACCTGCGCTTCGTCAAGCGGCACACCTTCGGCCGCAGCGACATCGAGCTGGACTTCGGCGGGCACACGGTGCACACCGACGGCATCGAACGCAACACCCACGACAACCCGTTCGGCGCGGTGCTCTACTTCCGGGGCACGGTGACCGACACGACGATCACCCACACCCTCACCGAGACCGTCCCCGAGCTGACCGACGTGTTCCCGGTGCCCGACTCGGGGCGCTTCGCCGTCGGCCAGTGGTGGACCGCCACCAGCAATGCCCTCACCGGCGCCGACGAGCGCGAACTGCAGAAGATGGTCCAGGTCACCCAGATCGTCGACGGCACCCACATCCGGGTGGGCTACCTCAACGGCTGGACCCTGGAGCCCGGACGCACGATCACCTGGCGGCGGGTCGAGCCGGTCCAGCGCGCCCACGTGCGCAACATGGTCTTCCTCGGCCACGTCGCCTTCACCGGCGAGTACCCCGGGTCGGGGCCGGACGACCGCGAGTACAGCGGCTCCCACCCGGTCGCCTACGAGTACGCGGTGCGCTGCGACGTCTCCGGCATCGACGCCACCGGCACCTGGTGGCCGGTGGTCATGCGCCGCTGGTGCACCCACTTCACCACCGCGAACTGCACCCTGAAGAACCCGCCGACCGTGATGTACGGCGGCGCCGGCTACCTCACCCAGCAGATCTACTGCCTGTACGGGCACGTCGTGGACTGCCGCAGCTCCAACGCCCGGCACCTCAACGACCTCACCGCCTCGGCGTACTGCACGGTGGAGAACTGCCACGGCGACGGCGACGACGCCGGGGGCAACCCGTTCACCACCCATGGCCAGTACGAGCACGACCTCGTCTTCACCGGCAACTCCGGCCTGATGGACATCGCCAACAGCGGTGGCCAGTGGGGCATCAGCGCCAAGCGGATCACCGTCCGCCGACACGTCTGCTCCTGGTTCGTCGCCGGCACCAAGATCACCGACCTGACCCTGGAGGACGTGCGGGTCGTCGCCCGCTCCACCTTCGACCCGGCCGGCACGCTCCAGGTCAACGCCGACGGCGCGCAGCTACGCGGCTGCTCGGCGCGAACGCTCAGCATCGCCCAGCGCTCGACCCGTTCCCGCCGGCCCACGGTCATCGCCGACTGCGACTTCGACCAGCCCGCCGGCACGGTGATCGTGCAGACCCCGGTGAGCAACCCGGTGCACTTCGTCCGGACCACCTTCCGCGGCCTGGACGGCGCGATCATGCGCGGCGCCGGCCCCGTCCACTTCACCGACTGCACGCTGACCGGGGCGCCGGACGCGGCGCCGCTGCTGATCGGCGCGGCCGAGGTGGTGGTACGCGGCGGCACCCTGACCGACACCGGCATCGAACTGTCAGCCGTCCGCGACCAGCGCCTCGTCGTCGACGGCGGCGCGGCGGTCACCGGCAGCAACGCCCGCCGGGCGCTGCTGACCCGGGCCGCCGGCACCGGCGCGGTCCGGATCGAGCTGGGCGACTACCGCAGCGCGGCGGCCGACGCGGAGACGGCGCACGTGCGCATCGACACCGGCGTCAACCGGTACCGGGCCGTCGGCGCCCGCTTCTCCGGCGGGCGGCTGGCGCTCGCCGACGCGGCCTTCGGCGCCGCCTCCACCCTGCTGCACACCGGGTGCGTCGAGGAGGGGGTCGCCCGCGAGCTGCCCGCCGACTCCGCCCGCGTCGCCACCGGCGACAACCTCACCCTCTGATCGCCCCGGCCCCCGCAAGAGGAGACACCCCCATGGACCGCTCCGAACCGACCTCCCGCCGCACCCTGCTGCGCGCCACCGGGGTCGGCGGGCTCGCCCTCGCCGGCGCCGCCCTGACCCTCGCCCCCACCACCGCCGCGTCCGCCGCCCCCGAGCCCGACAGCACGGCGAACCCCCTGGCCCCCGGCCTCGACGCGGTCCTGCACGTCGGCACCGTCGCCGCCCTGCTCGGCCTGAATCCCGGCACCCTGCACGACGGGCGGGTCGTGCACGTCGACGGGCACTACGCCGCCGGCGACGGCGGCGCCCGTTTCGTCCGCTGGAACGCGGCCAGCACCGCCGCGGGCAACGGCGGCACCGTGCTCGACCCGCACGGCGACCGGCCCGGCCCCGGCCGCTGGCTCCAGCTGCACGACGGCGTCGTCGAGTTCCGGCACTTCGGCATCTTCGACGCGAAGACCCCCGCCGACGCCGCGCTGGACGCCATGGTGAACGACCCGTCGGTGCACCGCATCGAGGCCCACTCCGACCTGCACTTCGTCAAGCGGCACCGGTTCACCCGCAGCGACCTCGTGCTCGACTTCGGCGGACACACCATGTCCACCGACGGGATCGAGGACGCCGGCCGCGACGACCCGTTCGCCGCCGTGCTGTTCTTCCGTGGCAAGGTCACCGACGAGGTGCGCACCCACACCCTGACCGAGACGGTCCGGGAGGGCTGGGACTCCTTCCAGGTCGCCGACTCCGGCGCGTTCGCCGTCGGCCAGTGGTACGCCGTCGAGGTCAACCAGCTCGCCGGCCGCTGGGAGAAGGAGCTGCAGAAGCTCGTCCAGGTCACCCAGATCGTCGACGGCACCCACATCCGGGTCAACTACAAGAACGGCTGGGAGCTGGCCCCCGGGCGCACCCTCACCTGGACCCGGGTCGAGCCGGTCAGCCGGGTGCACGTACGCAACCTGCTGTTCACCGGCAACGGCGCCGACCAGTACACCGGCTCCCACCCGATCGCCTACGAGTACGCCGTGCACTGCGACGTCGCCGACGTCGACGCCACCGGCACGTTCTGGCCGGTGATCATGCGCCGCTGGTGCACGTACTTCCACACCACCCGGTGCACCCTGAAGAACCCCACCTCGGTCACCTGGGGCGGCGCGGGCTACCTGACCCAGCAGATCTACTGCCTGTACGGGCACGTCGAGGACTGCCGCACCTCCAACGCCCGGCACCTCAACGACTGGACCGCCTCGGCGTACTGCTACGTCACCAACTGTCACGGTGACGGCGACGACCAGGGTCCGTTCGTCACCCACGGCCAGTACGAGCACGACCTCGTCTACACCGGCAACTCCGGGCTGATGACCTTCGCCAACTCCGGCGCGGCCTGGGGCTCGGCGGCCAAGCGGATCACCGTGCGCAAGCACGTCTGCTCCTGGTTCGTGGCCCGGGTGAAGGTCACCGACCTGACCCTGGAGGACGTGCAGGTCATCCGCAAGGCCGGACTGGCCGGCTCCGGGATGATGTGGGTCAACGCCGACGGCGTGCAACTGCGCGGCTGCTCCGCCGACGACACGCTGATCATCTCCCAGCAGTCCACCCGGTCGCAGCGGCCGAACGTCATCGAGGGCTGCTCCTTCACCCTCGCCACCGCCGGCACCGAGGTGGTGCAGGCCAGCGTCACCACCCCGGTGCACCTGGTCCGCACCACGCTCCGGGGGGTCAACGGCCACACCTTCAGCGGCACCGGGCGGCTGCACCTGACCGACGTGACGTTCGTCGGCGCCCCCGACGCCGCGCCGGTCACCGTGAAGTCCGCCGACCTGCGCCTGTCCGGCGGCACGTTCACCGACACCGGCATCCGCCTCGCCGGCGCCGCCGACCAGCGGATCAGCGTCGGCTCCGGGGCGGTGTTCAGCGGGACGAACGCGGCGAAGGCGCTGCTGTCCCGCGCCGCGGCCACCGGCGTCGTGCGGTGGGAACTGGGCGGCTACCGCAGCAGCACCGTCGACGCCGGCACCGCCCACGTCAGCGTCGACGCCGGCACCAACCGGTACTCCGCCGTCGGGGCGCAGTTCACCGGCGGGAAGCTGCGGCTGGCCGACGCCGGCTTCGGCGAGGGGTCGTACCTGCACCACACCGGGTGCGTCGAGGAGGGCGTGGCCCGGGAGCTGCCCGCCGCCTCGCCCCGGGTGCGCGACGCCGGAAACCTGACGGTCTGAGCGCGGCGACGGCGAGCGAGAGAGAAAGCGAGAAACAGGTGGAACAGCAGGACCGGCCGGTGCGGGTGGCGCTGGTGGGCGCCGGGAACCGGGGACAGACGTACGCCCGGTGGGTGGCCGCCAACCCCGCACGCGCGCGGCTCGTCGCGGTCGCCGACCCGCGCCCCCACCAGCGGGGGCTGATCACCGCCGCCCACCCCGGCGCGGCGGCGTACGCCGACTGGCGGGACCTGCTGGCGGCGGACGCGCCGGCCGACGCGGTCGTCGTGGCCACCCAGGACCGGATGCACGTGGAGCCGGCCGTCGCGTTCGCCAAGGCGGGCCGGCACCTGCTGGTGGAGAAGCCGCTCGCGCCGACGGCGGACCAGTGCCGGGAGATCGTCGACGCGGTCCGCGCCACCGGGGTGCTGTTCGCCGTCTGCCACGTGCTGCGCTACACCCCCTACACCGACCTGGTGAAGCGGGTGGTGGACAGCGGGGTGCTGGGCGAGATCGTCAGCGTCCAGCACCTCGAACCGGTCGGCTGGTGGCACTACGCCCACTCCTACGTGCGCGGCCCGTGGCGGCGGGAGGACCTGGCCACCCCGATGCTGCTGGCCAAGTCCAGCCACGACCTGGACTGGCTCGGCTACGTCACCGGCCGGCGCATCGAACGCGTCGCCAGCTTCGGCGGGCTGCGCCACTTCCGGCCCGACCAGGCCCCGGCCGGCGCCGCGCAGCGGTGCCTGGACTGCCCGGTCGAGCCGGACTGCCCGTACTCGGCGCCGAAGCTGTACCTGCCGGTGCTGCGCGAGCACGGGCCGATCTGGCCGGTCAGCGTGGTCACCGACGGCACCGACGAGGCCGCGCTGGTCGAGGCGCTGCGCACCGGCCCGTACGGACGCTGCGTCTACGCCGGCGACAACGACGTCGTCGACCACCAGGTCGTGGCGATGGAGCTGACCGGCGGGGTCACCGCCACCTTCACCATGGCCGCCTTCACCGAACAGACCCACCGCCAGACCCAACTGTTCGGCACCCACGGCTCGCTCTCCGGCGACGGCGAGCGGGTCCGGGTGCACGACTTCCGCACCGACCGGATCGAGGTCCTCGACGCCGGCACGGTCGGCGGGTCCACCGCCGCCGACGACCACGGCGGCGGCGACACCGGGCTGATGGACGCCTTCGTCCGCGCCGTCGCCACCGGCGACGGCCGGCACATCCGGTCCGGACTGGACGAGACCCTCGCCAGCCACCTCGCGGTCTTCGCCGCCGAGGCGGCCCGGCACACCGGCACGGTCGTCACCGTGCCCGCGCAGTGAACCACTCAGAGAGGAACGGACAGATGCGAGTTCGCAGGTTCGCGCCGGTCGCGGTCGCCGCGCTGGCGGCCGGGCTGCTCACCGCGTGCGGCGGCGGGTCCGACGCCGGCGGCGACAAGCAGGACGTCACCATGTGGATCTACCCGGTGATCCCCGACGAGGCCACCCACCGGGGCTTCTGGGACAAGCAGGTCGCCGCGTTCGAGGCCGACCACCCGAACGTCGACGTGAAGGTCGAGATCTTCCCGTGGGCCAAGCGGGAGGAGTCGCTGACCACGGCGATCGCCGGCGGCAAGGGCCCCGACGTGGTCTACCTGATCCCCGACCAGCTCGGGAAGTTCGGCAAGATGATCGAGCCGGTCGACGAGTACCTGCCGGCCGACGCGAAGGCCGACTACCTGGACAACCTCCGCGAGGCGGTCACCCAGGACGGCAAGATGCTCGGCGCGCCCATCCTGACCAGCGCCAACCCGCTGATGTGCAACGCGAAGGTGTTCGCCGCCGCCGGCGTCACCGAGTACCCGAAGACCTGGGCGGACCTGCTCGCCCTCGCGCCGACGTTCAAGGCCAAGGGCTTCGACGTGACCAACTACTACGCCGACCCGAACGCCACCCTGAACCAGTCCTTCTACCCCCTGCTGTGGCAGGCCGGCGGGGACGTGTTCGGCGCCGACGGCAAGTCGGTGGCGTTCGACGGCCCCGAGGGCGTCAAGGCGCTGACCTTCCTCAAGCAGCTCGTCGACGGCGGCTACGTGGAAAAGGACCTGCTCACCAATATCCCCGCCTTCGAGCAGACCAACGTCGCCAAGAACAAGGTGGCCTGCACCTGGCAGCACGTCCCGGCCGACGTCGAGACGTTCTGGGGCAAGGAGAACATCAAGATCTTCCCGCCGCTGACCGACGTCAAGAGCGTCGGCTACGGCGCGGTGGGCAGCCTGTCGATGCTCAAGGGCAGCAAGGCCAAGAAGGCCGCCGGCGAGTGGATCACCTTCGCGACCCAGCCGTCCGTGGCCACCGCCTACGACACGGCGGGCGGCTACTTCTCCACGAAGAAGTCCGCCGGCTCGCTCTACGCCCAGGACCCGGTCAACGGCGAGCTGGAGAAGACCCTGCCGAGCATGACCGTCGGCTCGCTGAACGAGAAGAGCCGCGAGGTGATGGGCGTGCTCAGCCCCGAGATCCAGGCCGTGCTGATCGGCAAGAAGACCCCCGAGCAGGCCCTCGCGGACGCGGCCAAGGCCGCCGACGCGCTGCTCTGACCCACACCGGCCCGCCGTCGCCGCGTCGCGGCGGCGGGCCGGGCACCACCCGACCGGCCACGTCGGCCGGTCCGTACCCGCGAAGAGGATGGCGAGATGGCCGTACCTGCTCAGCTGCCGGCCCGCAGGGCCCGGCGGGTGATCGCCCGGCGCGAGGCACGATGGGGTCTGCTCTTCGTCCTCCCCGCGTTCCTGCTGTTCCTGGCGTTCCGCTTCGGCCCGGCCATCGCCGGGCTGGTGCTCGGCTTCATGGAGTACACGATCGGCGGCGACGCCGAGTGGACCGGGCTGGACAACGCCCGCCACCTGGTCGACGACCCGGTGTTCTGGCAGTCGCTGCGGGTCACCGTCGTCTACACCCTGCTGTACGTGCCGCTGACCGTGGCCGTGTCGGTCGGGCTGGCGCTGCTGGTCCGGCGCGGCTTCCGCGGCGTCGGCTTCTTCCGGTCGGTGTTCTTCCTGCCGGTGGTCACCAGCCTGGTCCTCGTCGCCACCGTCTTCTCCTGGGTGTTCTCCTCCGACGGCCCGTGGTCGCGGATCATGGGCTGGCTCGGCCTGCCCGACGACTCGTGGCTGGCCTCCAGCGCCCTGGTGGTGCCGGCGCTGGCGCTGGTCGGCGTGTGGTCACACTTCGGGTACGGCATGCTGATCGTGCTGGCCCGGCTCCAGGACCTGCCGCGCGAGCAGGAGGAGGCGGCGCTCACCGACGGCGCCGGCCCGTGGCAGCGCTTCCGCTGGATCGTGCTGCCCCAGCTCAAGCCGGTCCTGTTCTTCCTGCTGGTGATCGAGACAACCGCCTCCTTCCAGGTCTTCGACCTCGTGTACGCGATGACCGGCGGCGGTCCGGCCCGCGCCAGCTACACCCTCGTCATGGCCCTGTACGACCAGGGCTTCAAGTACTTCGACCTCGGCTACGCCAGCGCGATCGGGGTGGCCCTGTTCGTGATGACCCTGGTCGTCGCCCTGGTCCAGCGGCTGGCCCTCGGGAGGAACAAGTGACCGCCACGAGCACCGCCCCCACGCCCGCGCCCACCACGCCACCTTCGCCGGCGAAGCGGCGGCGTCGGTCCTACCGGGCGTTGCAGCCGGGTCCGGCCGGCACCGCGCTGCGGTACGTGCTGCTCGCCGTCGCCAGCGTGGTCACCCTGTTCCCGTTCTACGCGATGGTCGTGTTGAGCCTGAAGCCGACCGCTGCCGTCGAGTTCCCCGGCAGCCTGCTGCCCTGGCCGATCGACCTCGACGCGTACGCCACCGTGCTCGACTCGCGGAGCATCCTGCGGTGGCTGCTGAACACCACGATCTACTCGGTGGTCAGCGTCGTCGCGGTGCTCCTGCTCGCCGCGATGGCCGGGTACGCGTTCGCGAAGAAGCGCTTCCCCGGCCGGGAGACGATGTTCTGGTCGTTCCTGGCGATGGTGATGGTGCCCTACCACGTCACCCTCATCCCGACCTTCATCCTGATCGCGAAGGTCGGCGGGGTGGACACCTACTGGGGGCTGATCCTGCCGACGCTCGCGAACGCGCAGGCGGTCTTCCTGATGCGGCAGTTCATCCAGGGCCTGCCGGACGAACTGTTCGAGGCGGCGCGCATCGACGGCGCGTCGGAGTGGCGGATGTTCGTGCAGATCGTGCTGCCGCTGTGCAAGCCGATCCTGGCCACCCTCGGCGTGTTCGTCTTCCTGTGGCACTGGAACGACCTGCTCTGGCCGCTGATCATCGGGCAGAGCGGGGACATGCGCACGCTCACCGTCGGCATCGCCTCCCTCCAGCAGGAGAACGTGCCGCTCAACGTCATGCTCGCCGGCTCGGTCGTCGCGTTCGTGCCGATCTTCGCCGCCTACCTCGTCGGCCAGCGGTACTTCACCGAGGGCGTCACGATGTCCGGAATCAAGGGATGAGAAGACCAGTGTTCAACAGTGAGTCCGAGTTGGAGGACCGGCTGACCCGGCCGTCGGCGGCGCTCGTCGCCGACCTGGCCGGCGACTCCGGCGACCTGGTGGTGCTCGGCGCCGGGGGCAAGATGGGCCCGTCGCTGTGCCGGCTGGCCCGCCGGGGGCTCGACGCCGCCGGCCGCACCGGCGACCGGGTGTACGCGGTGTCGCGCTGGTCGGACCGGGCGGCGGCCGACGCGCTGGCCGCCGACGGGGTGGAGCCGGTGGCGTTCGACCTGCTGGGCGACGGCGATCTGGGCGGCCTGCCCGACGCCCGCGACGTGATCTTCATGGTGGGCGCGAAGTTCGGCACCGCCACCGCCCCCTACCTGGCCTGGATGGTCAACGCGGTGCTGCCCGCCGCGGTGGCCCGCCGCTACCCGGCCGCCCGGATCGCCGCGTTCTCCACCGGCAACGTCTACCCGATGGTGCCGGTGGCCTCCGGCGGCTGCCTGGAGACCGACCCGACCGGCCCGGTCGGCGACTACGCGATGAGCTGCCTCGGCCGCGAGCACGTCTTCGCGCACGCCGCCGCGACGCGGGGCACCCCGGTCGCGGTGCTCCGGCTCAACTACGCCGTCGACCTGCGCTACGGGGTGCTCGCCGACATCGGGCAGGCGGTGCTGGCCGGCGACCCCGTCGACGTCACCACCGGCCACGTCAACGTGGTCTGGCAGGGCTACGCCAACGAGGTCGCCCTGCGGGCGCTGCGGCACGCCTCCACCGACGTGTGCACCCTGAACCTGACCGGCCCGGAGACCGCGCCGGTGCGCCGGATCGCCGCCCGGTTCGGCGCGCGGCTGGGCATGCCGGTGACGTACGCCGGCACCGAGGCGCCCACGGCGCTGCTCAACGACGCCGGCCGCTGCCACGCGCTGTTCGGCTACCCGGACGTCCCGCTGGGCACCCTGGTCGACTGGCAGGCCGACTGGCTGGCCGCCGGGCTGCCCACCTCCGGCAAGCCCACCAAGTTCGCCGTCCGCGACGGGAGGTTCTGACCGTGTCCCTGGAACTGCTGCGCGAAGGCACCGTCATCCCGGCGCACCCGCTGGCGCTGAGCGCCGACCGTCGCCTCGACGAGCGGCGGCAGCGAGCGCTGACCCGCTACTACCTGGCCGCCGGGGCGGGCGGGCTCGCCGTCGGCGTGCACACCACCCAGTTCGCCGTCCGGGAGGCCGGGCTGCTGCGGCCGGTGCTCGCCCTGGCCGCCGACACGGTCGACGCCGAGGCCGGCCGGCCGGTGGTGAAGGTCGCCGGGGTGTGCGGCCCCACCGTCCAGGCCGTCGCCGAGGCCGAGCTGGCGGCCGGGCTGGGCTACCACGCCGTGCTGCTGTCCCCCGTCGTGCCGGGCGCCGACGAGGCGTACCTGCTCCAGCGGGCGCGCGCGGTCGGCGAGGTGCTGCCGGTGATCGGTTTCTACCTCCAGCCGGCCATCGGCGGCCCGCGCCTGTCCCCGGCGTTCTGGCGGGCGTTCGCCGACCTGCCATCGGTGGTCGCGGTGAAGCTGGCCCCGTTCGACAGGTACCGCACCCTGGAGGCGGTGCGCGGGATCGCCGCCGCCGACCGGGGCGCGGAGGTGGCGCTGTACACCGGCAACGACGACCACATCCTCGGCGACCTGCTCGGCGAGTTCGCCGGCCGCCGGTTCGTCGGCGGGTTGCTCGGCCAGTGGGCGGTGTGGACCCGCGCGGCGGTGGCGATGTTCGACCGGGTGCGGGCGGCCCGCTCGGGCGACGCGGCGGCGCTGGCGGAGCTGACCGCCCGCGCGGCGGCGCTCACGGACGCGAACGCGGCGGTGTTCGACGCGGCGAACGACTTCCACGGCTGCATCGCCGGGGTCCACGAGGTGCTGCGCCGGCAGGGGCTGCTCGACGGGGTGTGGTGCCTCGACCCGGCCGAGGGGCTGTCGCCCGGCCAGGCCGAGGAGCTGACCCGGGTGAGCACCGCCTACCCGTGGCTGACGGACGACGACTTCGTCGCGGAGCGTCGCGATGACTGGCTCCGGTGAGCCCCCCGGGGCCGGCGCGGCCGGCAGGCCCGAGGCGCCGGACGGCCGGCCCGTGACCACGCTCCCCGGTGGGCACCGTCCGGTCACCGTGGTGTCCGTACCGGCCACACTGCGCACCCAGTTCTTCCCCGACCGGGTCGGCGACCGGCTGACCACCGTCACCGACGCCACGCTCGTCGACGACCACTCGGCACTCACCCGCACCGACCTGGCGCCGCTGCTGGCCCGGGCCGAGGTGCTGGTGACCTCCTGGAGCGTTCCTCGGCTCGACGCGGCCCTGCTGGACCGCGCCCCCGCGCTCCGGCTGATCGCGCACACCGGCGCGTCGGTCAAGCCGTTCGTGACCCCCGAGGTGTTCGCCCGCGGCATCACGGTCACCCAGGCGGGGCAGGGCATGGCCCGGTCGGTGGCCGAGGTCGCGCTCGCGTTCACCCTGGCCCTGCTGCACCAGACGCCCCGCTTCGACCACGCGCTGCGCGGCGGCACGAGCTGGAGCCGGGCGGAACAGGCGCCACCCCGGCACGAGATCCTCGGCTGCCCGGTCGGCGTCGTCGGCGCGTCCCGCACCGGGCGGGCGTACCTGGAGCTGGTCCGGGCCCTGGGGGCGGAGGTCAGCGTGTACGACCCGACCCTGACCGCGGCGGACGCCGCCGCGCTCGGCGTCCGGCTGGTCGGCCTGGACGAGCTGCTCACCGGTAGCCGGATCGTCGCGCTGCACGCACCGACCCTGCCGGAGACCCGGCACCTGCTCGGCGCCCGCGAGCTGGCGCTACTGCCCGACGGCGCCGGTCTGGTCAACACCGCCCGGTCCTGGCTGGTCGACGAGGCGGCGCTCGTCGCGGAGCTGTCCCGCGGCCGGATCGACGCCGCGCTGGACGTCTTCGACGAGGAGCCGCTGCCCACCGGCCACCCGCTGCGGGCGCTGCCCAACGTGCTGCTCACCCCGCACCAGGCCGCCGGAACCGTGCAGGGTCGCCGCCGGCAGGGCGAGATCGTCGTCGACGAGATCATCCGGCATGTGACCGGTCGACCCCTCGCCCACGCGGTGACGCCCGAGATGCTGGCCCGCACGGGCTGACCCGCCGTCCCGCACCCCACCCGTACGCGCTCGGCCCGGGCCCGCACGCGGCCCCGCCGTCGTCAGTCAGAGAGGACATCATGAAGTTCATGCGGATCGGCCCGGTCGGCGCCGAGCGGCCGGTGCTGTTCGACGACACCAACCACTTCGACCTGAGCGGGATCACCGCCGACATCGACGCGGCGTTCCTCGCCGCGGACCCCGTCGGGCGCGTCCGGGCGGCTGGGCCGCTGCCGCTGCTCGACGTGACCGGGGAGCGGATCGGCGCCCCGATCGCCCGGCCCGGGGCGGTGCTCTGCATCGGGCAGAACTACAGCGCGCACGCCGCCGAGTCCGGAGTCGCCCCGCCCGACGAGCCGATCCTGTTCCACAAGTCGCCGAACACCGTGGTCGGCCCGTACGACCAGGTGCTGGTGCCGCGTGGCTCGACGAGGACCGACTGGGAGGTGGAACTGGCCGTGGTGATCGGGAGCCGCGCCCGCTACCTGGACTCCCCGGCTGAGGCGCTGGCCCACGTTGCGGGGTACGCGGTCACCAACGACGTGTCCGAACGGGACTACCAGTTCGCGGACCCCGGCGGCCAGTGGTCCAAGGGCAAGTCGTGCGAGACCTTCAACCCGCTCGGCCCGTGGCTGGTCACACCGGACGAGGTGGGCGACCCGCAGGCGCTGCGGCTACGTTCGTGGGTCAACGGCGAGCCTCGGCAGGACTCCCGCACCGTCGACATGATCTTCGACGTGGCGTACCTGATCTGGCACCTGTCCCAGTTCACCGTGCTGGAACCGGGCGACGTCCTCAACACCGGCACCCCGCAGGGGGTGGCGCTGTCCGGCCGGTTCCCCTACCTGGCGGCCGGCGACGTGATGGAGACGGAGATCGACGGGCTCGGCCGGCAGCGCAACGTGCTCGCGCCCGCGTGACCGCCCCCGTCGAGTACCGTTCGGCCACGCCGGCGGACGTACCGTCGCTCCACGCCACGTGGGCCGAGGCGTTCACGGACGCGCACGTGACCCGGCTCTACGCCCACGACCGCGACCGATTCCGACGCACGTTCGTCGCGGCGGAGGCCGGAGCGGTCGTCGCCGCCGTCTACTACCTGCCCCGCCGGGTACGCAACGCCGCCGGCGGCATCGACCTGGTCGGCGGGGTCGCCAACGTCGCCACCCGGGTCCAGGCACGCGGTCGGGGTCACGTCCGCCGCCTGCTCGACCTGGCCGTCGCGGCGATGGCGGCGGACGGCTGCGCCTGGTCGTTGCTGTTCACCGGCACACCGGGCGTCTACCTGAGCAGCGGCTACCGCACGTTCACCCTGCGCCACCCGAGCGGTCGACCGGCGGCGGGCGTCCCCCTGCCGCCGGACTGGACCGTGCGGGCGCAATCCCCGGTGGACTGGGCGGAACTCGCCCCGGTGCACGAGTCGTTCAACGCCCACCGGCCGCTGAGCACCGTGCGGGACGCCGACGACTGGCGGCTCCGGGTGCCGGTCTGGTACGCCCCACCCACCGAGATGCTGGTGGCCCGGCAGCACGGCCGGACGGCGGGCTACCTGGCCGCGCAGTGGTCTCCCGGGCGCGTCCGGGTGGTCGAGGCCGCTGCCCGCCCCGACCGGCCGGACGCTCTGCACGCCCTGTTCAGCGCCGTGGCCCGCACCGCCGCCGAGCGCGACGTACGACACTGTACGGCCCGGCTGCCGGACGACCCGGCGATCCGGACGGCACTACCGTGTCTCCTGGCCGACGCGGTGACCGAGGCCGACACCACCGGCATGGTCCGGCCGATCCACGCGGCACCCGACCACCTGGCCGCGATCACCGGCGCGCCCGGGGCCTTCCACTGGCCGGCCGACTATCTGTGAACACCGGACGAGCCGCACCCCGCCAGCGACGGTGACATGGGGCAGCCCACGCCACGTACGGCACACCAGGGAGGTTCGATGGTCGTCGCGGAACAGGTCACGCCGGCGGTCGCGGGACACGGCGAAGGGCCGGTGTGGTGCCCCGACGACCAGCGGCTGCGCTGGGTCGACATGCTGGTCGGGGACGTCCTGGCGCTGGACCCGGCCACCGGGGCGGTCAGCCGCCGGCACGTCGCCCCGGTGGTCGCGGCCCTGCGCCCGCGATCCGGCGGTGGCCTCGTCGCCGCCGTCGAGCGGGGCTTCGCGCTGCTCGGGGGCGACTCGGTGGAGTTGCTGCCCGAGCTCTGGTCGGACCCGTCGATCCGGATGAACGACGGCGGATGCGACCCGCTCGGGCGCTTCTACTGCGGCTCGATGGCGTACGACGCCGAGCCGGGTCGGGCCGCGCTGCACCGGCTCAGCCCGAGCGGTGCCGTCGAGACGGTGCTCACCGGGCTCACCGTCTCCAACGGCCTGGCCTGGACCCGGGACGGCGGGACCGCCTGGTATGTCGACTCGGCCACCCACCGGGTGGACGCCTTCGCCTTCGACCTGGCCACCGGCGAGCTGCACGACCGACGGCCGGTGGTCGCGGTGCCGCCCGACGCGGGCACGCCGGACGGGCTCTGCCTCGACGTCGAGGGCGGTGTCTGGGTCGCCCTGTGGGACGGGGGCGTCGTCCACCGGTACGCCCCGGACGGCCGCCTCACCGCCGTCGTGGCGCTGCCGGTTCGGCGCCCCACCGCATGCGCGTTCGGCGGCCCCGACCACGCTGACCTCTACGTCACCACCTCCCGCCAGGGCCTGCCGGCCGACGACCGTTCCCCGGCGGGGGCGCTGTTCCGGATCCGACCCGAGGTGCCGGGGTTCCCCGAGCACACCTTCGCGGGCTGACAGCGGCGCCAAGCCCGATCGGGCGCCACGTCTCGCGACGCGGGTGACCATCCGCCGCTGATCGCCGTCGCCAGGGGCGCTCGTCGGCGACCAGCGCGTCGCGGTCGCCGGCAAGGGTGTGGTTCAGCGTCGGCCCGTCTCGGCTCCGATCGCCGACAGCATGACGTCACGAGCCGGCACGGGTGAGTCCTCGGTGATGCGGGTGAGCCCGGCGAGCCCGACTCCGAGCATGAGGATCCGCCAGGCGGCCGTTCGCGCCTGCGCGGCCTCGGAGTCCCCGGCCAGGACCGCGGCGAGGACGTCGGTCAGCCGTGCGAGCGTCTCGACGTAGCTCCTCGCGACGAGGGGGCGCTGCTGCGCGTGTGCGCCCGCCTCGGCCCACCGCGCCAGCGCGTGCCCGTCCCCGTCGGTGCTCACGAGGTCGGCGAAGAAGAGCACGAGCGCGTCGTACGCATCGAGGCCGCCGACGTTGCGCTCGTACTCATCGATCTGCTGCGCGGCGTAGTGCCGCCAGGCCTCGGCGGCGAGTTCTTCGGTTGACGCGAAGTGGTGGTGGATCTGGCCCTGCGACCCGCCAAGTTCGTCCGCCACGATTCTGGCCGTCACCGCACTCAAGCCGTCGCGCTCGACCACGGCGGCCGCCGCCTCGACGATCGAGCGGCGCCGCTCCGCACGCGCCAGGTACGCCATCATCGCCTCCCTCGTACGGTTCTCGGAGTGGCCGACACCGAGCGTAGGAACGCGACGGTACGCATCCGCAGCCCCTCCCTGCGCTCCCGGATGATTTCGTCGACCGGTGGGTCGAGCGGTCCGAGGATGGGTGCGCTGTGCACCTTCGTGGCGCAGTCGAGGTCGGTGCACACGAGGATGCCGAGCGTGCTCAGCCGCTGGCGCTTGTCCGCGGAGGGGCGCGGCGCGGAGAAGAGGGCGACCTCGTTGAAGCGCCGCATGAAGTGGCACAGCGAGCACATGACCGCTCGCCCGCCGAGCTCAGCCCGGCTCGGACTCTGGCGGAGCAAGGCGCCCGACGCCGTGCCGTCGATGTCGGTGACCAGGTAGGCCCGCAATGGCGCTCGGGGATCTCGCCACCCGAGGTAGTCGAGCTTGCCCCACGCGACCTCGTCGAACCAGGCCGGCAGACGGACCTTGCTCTCGACCGCGTCCAGGTTCGCGATCGCACCGCGCACCTCGTCCCGACTCATTGCCCGCACGACGTCACCTCCTGGCCAATCCTGTACATCTGTACAACTTGTAACTCGATACAAGTTCCCTGTCCACTCAATTTCCGGTGCGGCCCACCGTGCGAACTTCCTTCGCCAATCAGCAGGAGCGCCCACCTCGTCGACCCCTGCGTCGAGTCCCCGTCCACCTGCCGCGTCGCCGATCACCACCGAGGTGCGCAGGGCGTCGCGAGCCCAGTCGCCAGACGCCGGCAGAGCCTGACCTGCGGAAGGGTCAGCGCCGCCGCAACGCGTAGAGCGCCGCGCTGGCGGCGAAGAGCGCCCCGCTGATCGCCAGCCAGCGGGCCAGCAGCGGTCGCGGGGCCAGGCCGGTCGCCGCTGTGTATGTCTCGTCGCCGAGACCGAGGATGCCGGGAAGGTAGACGAGTAGCAGCAGCCCGGCAGCAAGCGCGGGCACCCGCACGTGGTTCAGCGCCGACGGTGCGCCTCGGTGCCCCGGGGCGGCGCGCAGCCCCCGGTCGATCAACGCGTAGACCGGGAACAGGAGCAGGTCGTGGGCGATGACCGCACCGAGGAACCAGAGCAGCATCCCGCCTGCGGCCGGTTCCCCGGACAGCCGCAACGCGATCCAGCCCGTCACCGCGAAACAGCCGAGCAGGAGCAGCAGGTGCCAGGGCGCGGCGCCGTAGCCGCGCCGGAACTCAACCATCGGCACGTTCCTCGAAGGTGATCTCCCGGACCCACTTGGTGCAGTGCACTCCGGGCAGTGCCGGCACGATGATCCGCGCCGGGTAGCCGTGGTCGAGGGACAGGTCGCCGCCGTTGACCCGCAGGGCGAGCAACGATTCCGGGTCGCGGACCTGGTTGGGCTGCAACCGGGCCTGACGGAACAGGCCGCTCCGTTCCAGCGATCGAACCCGCGCCGGGGCGGACTCGGGCACGCCGACCAGGGCGGCGAGGTCGCGCAGCCGCACCCCGGTCCAGGTCTGCGCCGTCGACCAACCCTCGACGCAGGCGATCGGCAGGTCCGCGGTGTGCTGGGCCATAGCGAGCAGGCCGTCCCGGTCCAACTCCACGCTGCGGCCGCCGCCCCGCACGCTGAGCCGCCAGTTCGCCCCGGTGTCGGCGGACTGGATGCCGGCTGCGGCAGCGCTGCGGTTCACCGGGAAGCCGTTCGGCCCGTCGCCGTGCCGCCGGCCCCGAGGCAGCAGCAGCGCGGTGCGGCGCAGCACGCCGTCCAGGCTCTGCCCGACGGTCAGCGCCGCGAGCAGCAGCGCGCCGCCCCCGGTCAGGGCCAGCACACCGCGCCGGCTCATCGTCGCCGCACCGGGGCGCCGGGCAACCAGACCGTCCGGGTCCGCCGGCTCCGGTCGGGTCCCGGCCGACGGGGTACGCGCGAAGCCCGGACCGCGCAGCGCGGAGACCATCCGGGGCAGCTTGATCGCCACGTGGGTGACCAGGGCGGCGGTGAAGACCCAGGCGCCGTACCAGTGCGCGGTGTAGAAGTCGAACCCGAACAGGTAGGCGTACTGGATGTTGAGCAGGCCGGTGGCCATCTCGAAGAGGATCCCGCCGACCAGCAGCAACAGCGACAGTCGTTCCACCGCCTGAGCCGTCGATCGAGCCGGCGGCCAGTCGAACAGCTTCGGCACCACCGACCAGAGTTTGGCCAGCACCACCGGCACCAGCACGATGCCGAGTGTCACGTGCAGGCCCTGTGTGACCCGGAACAGCCAGGCCGGGCGGGTCGGCCAGTCGAAGACGGGCGGGTGCAGCCAGCCCACGTCGCGGGGGAAGGCCTGGCCGAGGCGGGGACCGTAGGCGATCCAGTCCAACAGCCCGGTGATGATCACCAGCGGTAGAGCGGCGAGCAGGACGGCACCGAACACCGAGGTCAGCCACGGGCCGCGTACCGGGCTGCGCCAGGCGTCGGCGGCCGCCTCGGCACCCGGTGGGCGGTGCCGGTCCAGCGCCCGCCACAGCCGCGCCGGGTAGGCGTACCCCTGGCTGTCGGTTGTCCCGGCGGACGGCCGGGGTGGCACGGCGGAGGGCTCGGGCCGGCCGGACGCCCGCCCGCCAGGGTCGGGCCCCGGAGGCGGGTCTGGCGGCGGATCGGCGGGCACGTTTCTCCTGGCGGCGAGTCGTCGAGCCCGGCGCGGCGGGGCCCTCGTGCAGCACGCTAACCGGCAGCACCGCCCGCCGGCTGGCTTTGCCGCATTACCGAAGGCGCACCGCCGGTCCGCATTCCCGAGGGCTCACCGCCGGTCCTTCGGAAATGCTGACGTCCGACCCGAACCGGCCTGCGGGGCCACGAGTCTGACCTAGTGTGACGGGAATGCGCGTACTCGTCACCGGCGCCGCCGGATTCATCGGATCGCAGGTCGCGGACCTGCTCGTCGCCGAGGGGCACCACGTGGTGTGCCTGGACGCGCTGCTACCGCAGGCACACGGGGGCGCCCTACCCGAATGGTCACGCCGGCACGACCCGGTGGTCGGGGACATCCGGGACCCGGGGCTCCTCGACGACCTGCTGAGCGGCGTCGACGCCGTCTGCCACCAGGCGGCGATGGTCGGACACGGGCTGGACCCGTCGGACGCCCCCGACTACGCCAGCCACAACGACTACGGCACGGCGGTGCTGCTCGCCGCGATGCACCGGGCCGGAGTGTCCCGCCTGGTGCTGGCCAGCTCGATGGTGGTGTACGGCGAGGGGCGCTACGTGTGTGCCCGGCACGGCGTCGTCCGGCCCGCCCCGCGGCACCCGGCCGACCTGGCCGCCGGCCGGTACGACCCCACCTGTCCGGAGTGCACCGGCACCCTCACCCCGGCGCTCGTGCCCGAGGATGCCCCGCTGGAGCCGCACAGCACGTACGCGGCCAGCAAGCTGGCGCAGGAGCACCTGGCCGCCGCCTGGGGTCGGCAGACCGGGGGCGGGGTGTGGGCGTTGCGTTACCACAACGTCTACGGTCCCCGGATGCCCCGCGACACCCCGTACGCCGGGGTCGCGTCGATCTTCCGGTCGGCGCTGGCGGACGGCCGGCCGCCGCGCGTCTACGAGGACGGCCGGCAGCGGCGCGACTTCGTGCACGTCACCGACGTGGCGCGGGCGAACCTGTTGGCCCTGACCGCGCCGGCGCCGGACGGCCTGGTGCCGGTGAACGTCTGCTCCGGCGAGCCGCACACCGTCGGCGACCTTGCCGCCACCCTCGCCTCGGCGATGGGTGGGCCGGCGCCGGTGGTGGTCGGCGGGGCCCGGGCCGCGGACGTGCGGCACGTGGTGGCCGACCCCGCTCGCGCACGCGAACTGCTCGGCCACGCCGCCCGGGTCGGCTTCGTCGACGGGGTGACTGCCTTCGCTACCGACCCGCTGCGCGAGCCCGCCGCCGTGGCGGTCTGACCACCCCACCGCACCCGCAGCCCGCCGGCCCGCCCGGCGGCTCCGCCGGCGGACCGTCCCGGGTCGCAGCCCCACCCCGTTCCCCGACGAGGTCGGCGTTCGGTCAGGAGACGGTGAACAGCAGGTGGTTCACGGCGAGTGCGGTCAGCGCCTGCCCCGCCAGCCACCAACGCCGAGCCGGCGCGGGCAGGTGCGCGACGGCGACCAGCAGCCAGACCGCGAACGGCAACCAGATTCGCTCCACCTCGGCCTTGCTCATCCCGGAAAGGTCGGCGGCGGCCATCGCCAGCGCGGCGGCGGCCGGCAGCAGCACGGTCGGTTCGCGCCCCCGGACCCGCCGCGCGAGTGCGACAAGCCGGTGGTGCCGGACAAGGCCGCGCACCGCCGAACCACCCGGTTCCGGGCCGCCGGCCAACGGGACCGACGGACCACGTCCGACCCGTGGCACCGCCCCTCGGCCCGCCCGAGCCGCGAGCAGTGCGCGCCGCAGCGCCGGCCCGGCCACCGGTCCGGCAGCGAGCAGCAGCGCCCCCAGGTTCGCCCAGACCCAGTAGCCGTACGGGCGGTCGGCCGCCCAGCCCTGGTAGTAGCGCTCCACCACCAGGTCGTACCCCCGCCACCACTGAAAGCCGGCGACGGTGAACACCACCACCACCGCGGCCACCCCGGCCGCACCGGCGAACATCGCGTCGCGCCGGCGCGCCGGCCGCAACGCCAGCACCGCGAGGGCCAGTGGCGCAACCAGCACGAAGCCGTACGACAGGTACAGCGCGAAGCCGAGCAGCAGCCCGCCGACCAGGGCGATCGCGGGCCCCCGTACCGCCAGCAGGGCCAAGCCGGCGGCGACCACACCGGTGAAGACACCGTCGGCGGAGGCGCCCACCCAGACCGCCCCCGGCAGCAGCACCAGGAACGGCAGCACCGCCCGAGCCGCCTCGCCCGCGCCCAGCGCCCGCAGCGTGACCGGCACGGACACCGCCACGGTCGCCCCGACCAGGACGCAGGCCAGCGCCGCCGCCGTCCCACCGCCCAGGCCGATCCGGTCCAGCCCGACGAAGAGCAGCAGGGCTCCCGGCGGATGGCCGGCCGTGTGGGTGGACCACGAGTCCGGTTGGAAGTCGAGAATCCGGTCGGTGAAACCGACCAGCATCCGCCCGACATCGGTGACCCGCGGCACCTCGTGCAGGTACTCCGCCTGCGGGGTGAGCCGCCGGGCGAGCCCGGCCGACCAGCCGTCCACCAGCGCCAGGGCGAGCGTCCAGGCCACCGCCGCCAGGTAGCCGGCGAACAGCAGCGGGCCCCACCGGGCCGCTCGGGCCCACCGCAGCCCCGGCCCGAGCACGGCCGCGGCCACCAGCAGCGCGACCGGGGTGCCCCAGCCCAGGTGCGGCCGCCAGGTGGCGTAGAGCGGCGCGGCCTCGGCGTGCAGGTCCACACCCCGATGGTTCAGCACCGCGCCGATCACCACGGCCGTGGCCAGCAGCGCCGCCTCGACGCCCAGCACGACCAGGTCGCCCCCGTCGCGCGCCGGGACGCGGTCGGAAACGGGCGAGCGGGAAAGTGTGGCACCGGGTCTCATGTCGACCGGACGGTACGGTCTGCCCCGCCCCCTGTCAGCCGAGTCGCCGGTACGTCACCGGACGGTAAGAAGTGCCTGTTCGGTAGGCGTTCCGTAAGGCCGAACGCGGAACGGGTGGCCTCGCGCGGACTTAGCGTCGGGGTATGCCGACACCGATCGACGTGGTGCTGCCGTGCCTGGACGAGGCCGCCGCGCTGCCCGCCGTGCTGACCGCGCTGCCGCCCGGATACCGGGCGATCGTGGTGGACAACGGGTCTCGGGACGCCTCGGCCGAGGTGGCCGCCCGGCACGGCGCCCGGGTGGTCCATGAGCGCCGTCGGGGGTACGGCGCGGCCGTGCACGCCGGAATCGAGGCCGCCGAGACCGAACTGGTGTGCGTCCTGGACGCCGACGGCTCATTCTCCCCTCGGGAGCTGCCCACCCTGGTCGCCCCGGTCGCCGGGGGGAGCGCCGACCTGGCCGTCGGCCGTCGCCGGCCGGTCCGTGTCGGGGTCTGGCCCTGGCACGCCCGGGCCGGAACGGCGCTGGTCGCCGCGCTGTTGCGGCACCGGGGGGTGCCACTGCGTGACCTCAGCCCGATGCGGGTGGCCCGTCGGGAGGCGTTGCTCGGTCTCGGCGTCACCGACCGGGCCTTCGGCTACCCGCTGGAGCTGCTGATCCGGGCCGCCGCCGCGGGCTGGCGCATCCACGAACTCGACGTCGCGTACGCCCCGCGTGCCACGGGCACCCGCTCCAAGGTCTCCGGCTCGTTCCGGGGCACCCTGCGCGCCACCCGGGACTTCGCGGCCGTGCTGCGCACCGTGGAGCGCCCCCGGTGACCGTGCTGCTGGTGGTCGCCAAGGCCCCCGTGCCCGGCATGGTCAAGACCCGGCTCTGCCCACCGGCGACCCCGGTCCAGGCCGCCCAGCTGGCCGCCGCCGCGCTGCGCGACACCCTGGACGCCGTCCGGGACACTCCCGGGGTGACGCCGGTGCTGGCGTTGGCCGGGCGCCTCACCGACGCCGAGCACGCCGCCGAACTGACCGCCGCCGTCGCCGGTTGGCCGGTCCTGCCGCAGCGGGGCGTGGATTTCGCAGCCCGACTCGCGAACGCCCACGTCGACGTCGCGGACGCTTTCCCCGGCGATCGGGTGCTTCAGATCGGGATGGACACCCCGCAGCTGACCCCGGCGCGGCTGGCCGCCGCCGTACGCCGGCTGGCGGACGCCGAGGCGGTGCTGGGACGGGCCGCCGACGGCGGCTGGTGGGCGCTGGGGCTGCGCGACCCGCGGCAGGCGGTGGCGCTGCGCGGGGTGCCGATGTCGACTCCGCGCACCGGCCGGTCGACGTGGTCCGCGCTGACCGGGCGAGGGCTGCGCACGATGCCGCTGCCGGTGCTGCGGGACGTGGACGACTGGTCGGACGCGCGGGCGGTGGCCGCGGCGACCCCGGGTAGCCGCTTCGCCCGCCAGGTCGCGGCGGTGCGCCGCGCCATGGTGGTGCGGGCGTGACCGGGGACAGTTTCGCCGCCGCCCTGCGCGACCGGGGCGACAACGCGCACTGGCTGGTGCCCGCCGACGGACTGCGCCGCCGCCTGCCGGTGCGCCGGTGGCACGGGCCGGCCGGAATGGCAGAGGCGGCGGTGGTCACCCGCTGCACCGGTCCCACCCTCGACCTGGGTTGCGGCCCGGGCCGGGTGACCCTGGCGCTGACCGGAGCCGGGCTGACCACCCTCGGGGTGGACGTGTCGGCCCGGGCGGTGGCGCTGACCCGGGCCCGGGGCGCGGTCGCCGTGCGGGCCGACCTGTTCGGCCCGTTGCCGGCGGAGGGACGCTGGGCACACGTGGTCCTGCTGGACGGGAACATCGGCATCGGGGGCGACCCGATCGCGCTGCTGCGCCGGTGCCGGGCGTTGCTGGGGCCGGCGGGAACAGTGCTGGTCGAGCTGGAGCCGCCCGGCTCCGGCACCTGGCAGGGACAGGTCCACGTGGCATCCGGCCGGCACCGGGGTCCGACCTTCCGCTGGGCGTGGCTCGACACGTGCGCGGTGTCGGGCACGGCGGCGGCAGCCGGGTTGGCGGTCGGCGAGGTGTTCCGCTCCGGCCGCCGCTGGTTCGCCGAGTTGACCCGCTCGGAGCGTCCGGGTGCGCCCCGACGCACGCCCACCGTGGCGCTGCCACAGCCGTAAGAACCTCGCACGTCGGCCGGCGGGCGTGGGGGCGGATCGGTCCTCACCCTCGTCGGCGGCACCAGGCCGCGCGTCAGGTCGACTGTGATCTTCGGAGTTCTATGGCACCGAATCTTCGTCGGTAGTCGGCGCAACGTCGGGTGGCCGGGATACTCGATCTTGACTGTTCTGATGTCGTTCCGCCAGCACGTCACGTCGCCGCGGCTGCTGGGACGCGTCAACGGCACCCTGCGCGTGATGTCCAGCGGCGCTTACCCGCGGCGCCGCGTCAGCGGCATTTGTCGGCGATCTCTCCGGTCCACGCCCCGCCACCAGGGTCGCCTACGCCGCGCTCGCGCTGGTGTGCGTGCCGATCCTGTTGCCCGATGAGCCGGGAGACCCTCGACGGATCATGAACCTCTCCCGATGACCCACGCGTCAACGGGCCAGCAGCGCCGGTCGTATGAGGGTGAAGGCGCGGTCCAGCAACGCTGCTCGGTCGGCGGTGCCGCCGGAGCGCAGCCATTCATGCGAGACGGTGTCCAGGGCAGCGGTGGCGGCGTTGGTCAGCAGGTCCGCGGTGAACGCGTCGAGTCCCGCGTCGGGCCGGTCGCGCAGCGCGTCGCTGACCTGCTGCCGCCAGTGCGCGCGTTTCTCGTGCAGGCGTGCGCGCAGTGACGGTGTCGACTCGATCAGGCGGAGGCTCGCCAGCGCCTGCTCGGATGCGTGGATCTGCTGCTGCCACCGGCGCAACACCTGGTGCAGCGCGTGCCACGGGTCCTCGTCGCCCGGACGGGCGCGGATGTCGTCGACGACCTGCTCGCCGGTGACGTCGACACTGCCGAAGACCGCGTCCTCCTTGGCCGGGAAGTAGCGAAAGAAGCTCCGCTTGGTCAGCCCAGCGGCTTGGGCGATCTCGTCGACGGTGGTCTGGTCGAAGCCCCGCTCGGCGAACAGCCGCAGCGCTACGTCAGCGAGCTCGGCCCGCACCGCCCGCCGCGTACGCTCCCGCAACCCAGTCACGCACCGAAGTCTACTTCACATCATCGGATGACGAACGTGTCACCTGGTGTCGTATAGTGGCCGCCATGACAGAACCATTGCGTGGCAAGACGGTCCTGGTGACCGGCAGCACCGGCGGAATCGGCAAGCAGACCGCCCGAGGGCTGGCCCGCCTCGGCGCCCGAGTCCTGGTGGTCGGACGCGACCCCGATCGGGCGCGCGGCGCCGTCAAGGAACTGCGCCGCGACACCGGCAACGACCAGGTGGACTCGCTGATAGCGGACGTGACGCGTCAACGGGACCTGCACCACTTGGCCGACCAGGTGGAAGACCGTCACGGGACCCTCGACGTACTGATCAACAACGCGGGCGTGACCATGGCGCGGCGGGAACTGACCGAGGACGGCGTCGAGACCGCCTTCGCCGCGAACGTGCTCGCGCCGTACATCTTGATCCACCGGCTGCTGCCGGCGTTGTCCCGCGCGACGTCGGCCCGGGCTATCAACATCACCGGTGGCGTCCCACGTGGCCGGATCGACCTGGACAACCTGCAAGGCGAGCGATCGTACGTCGGGCTGTCGTTCTACAACCAGACGAAGCTGGCGCTGATGGCGATGAGCTACACGTTCGCCGAGCGCCTGCGCGGCAGCGGAGTAAACCTCAACGTGGCGTATCCCGGACACGCGTACACGTCGATGAACCAGGGCCTTACGATCGACACGTACCCACCCGCAGCGCGCCCGATCGTGCCGCTGCTACGGCTGCTGATGCCAGTCCTCTACGGACAACGCGCCCTGGTCAAGGCCTCCCGTTCCAGCATCTACCTGGCATCGAGCCCTCACGCCGCCGACTTACACAGCACCTACGTCAACAGCAAATGCCAGCGCACCCCATGGCCCACCGCGGTCCTCGACCAACGGAACCGCGACGCCATCTGGACACTCTGCGAAAAGCTAGCCAGCTAACACGTGTGACGGCGTCGGCAAGACGAAACAGGCCATCGCCGCCGTCGTCAAAGTGCTCGCAGCCCGTCAATCAAGCCCTCGTCATGCGCCACGACGCCGCAGCGCCCGCCACGGCCGACCTACACGACAGCACAGGGCAGCCGCGCCACATCCGCGCCAGCGATTCCTATCCAAGATCAAGGGCGCGGATTTGCCGCTGACAGTGCGTCACACAGCGTCACCGTTGGTCAATCAAAGGCAGCGCCCGGTCTTGCCGATGGCAGGACTTCGTCTGCTCCGGTGACTTCACAACGAGAAACGGGCGGGGCTTCAAACGCGGTTGGTGTACAGGCCGTCGTGATGCATGATTCCGGACGTGATCACCAGAGGGCGCGCTGTCGCGCCCGCGCGTGAGCCACCGCCGCGTTCGACCCTGCGGGCTCGGACACCTCAGCCGAGGCGTCGTGGAGGCCGAACGGCTTGGGTCCTCGAACTGCTCCACGTTGATGTTGTCCTGTTCCTGATGGAGGACTGATGCTGGCTCCGCTGCGGTATGGCGCGTTCCGATACCTCGCTGCTGGCCGGCTGGTCAACATGCTGGGCAACGGTGTCGCTCCCATCGCGCTGGCCTTCGCCGTACTCGATCTGACCGGCTCGGTGCGCGACCTGGGCCTGGTGGTCGGCGCGAGATCGCTGATGACCGTGCTGTTCGTGCTCTTCGGTGGGGTGGTGGCCGACCGGATTCCGCGCCGGCTGGTGCTGGTCGGATCCAATGTGCTTGGTGCGCTGACCCAGGCGGCAGTGGCCGCCCTGGTGCTCACCGGCACGGCGACGATCCCGCTGTTGCTGGCGCTCGGTGCGGCCAACGGCATCGTCAGCGCGCTGTCCCAGCCAGCGTCGGCCGCCGCGACGCCGCAGACCGTGCCGCCGGAGCTGATTCAGCCGGCCAACGCGCTCATCCGGCTCGGCATCAACGCGGGCATGATCGGCGGCGCTGCGCTCGGTGGCCTCCTGGTGGCCGCCGTCGGACCGGGGTGGGGCCTCGCCATCGACGCGCTCACCTTCGCTATCGCGGCGCTCGCGTTTGCCGGAGTCCGGGTCGGTGCCTCGCCGGCGAAGAGCACCCGCACGAGTATCGTCGCTGACCTCCGGGAGGGCTGGACGGAATTCACCGCGCGGACCTGGGTCTGGGTGGTGGTGCTGGGCTTCATGGTCCTCAACGCGGCCCTCGCGGGCGGCGTGAACGTGCTCGGCCCGGCCGTCGCGGACGAGACGATCGGCCGTAGCGCCTGGGGCGTGGTGCTGGCGGCGGAAACCGCCGGAATGGTCGTGGGCGGGTTGATCGCCCTGCGGATCCGGGTGCGTCGGCTGTTGCTGCTCGGGGTGGCCTGCATGTTCGCCGAGTCGTTTCTGCTGTTGGGGCTGGCCCTGGCACCCACCGTCGTCGTGCTGGTGTCGGCCGGAGTGGCGGTCGGGATCGCCGTCGAACAGTTCGCGGTGGCCTGGGACACGTCGATAGCGCAGCACATACCGGCCGACCGACTGGCCCGCGTCTACTCCTACGACATGTTGGGATCCTGGGTCGCCATCCCACTCGGCCAGATCGCGGTCGGACCGGTCGCAGCGGCGATCGGCACCCGCGACACGCTGCTGATCCTGGCGACATTGGTGGTGCTCTCGGTCCTCGGCATGCTGGCCAGCCGGGACGTTCGCAGGCTGCGGGCGGTAGCCCCCGCCCGCGCCGCCGACGCAGCGCAGACCGAGCCAGCCGACGATGGGCCGAGCGACAGCCCTACCACGAAGCCTGCCGAACCAGCCGCCCGCGCCTGACCCGGCGGTGGACTTCCTCGATGCCAGCCGCACCTTCAGTGCCGCGGAGCCAGAACCCGGCGTCGCGTCCGAGGACCGGCCCGGGCTCGCCGTCGCGCAACTCCAGTTGCACCGCCCGCGGGTGACGACGCCGAACGCGTCGCACCACTGCGCCGCGACCACCGCGACACGCGCGCCGCCGCGCAGCGTGAGCGTCCACACCGGGACTACTCCGTGCCGTCCGCCGGCAGGCGCTCCGGCAGCCCGAGCCGCGGGAACTGGTCGTCGTGGAAGATGACGATCTCGGTGATCGCCCCGCCGGTGACGCGCAGGACGTCGATCGTCAGCGGCAGGTACGCGCCCGCCCGCTCCCGCCAGTGGTAGAAGGCGACGGCGGGCTGCCGGTTCACGGAGGTGGGGACGGCGCGCAGACCCGTCATGCCCTCGAAACCGTCGTCGACCCAGTCGTTCACCACCGCGTCGCGGCCGACGTACAGGCCCGGCGTGGGCGGCATCGAGCAGCGGACGTCGTCCCGCAGCAGTGCGGCGCGCCCGGCGACGTCCGTGGCCACGCTGGCGTCGGTAAAGCGGCGTACCAGCTCGCGCGTCCCGGCGTCCCCCTCGCCGCCGGTCCAGTCCTGCCGCTCGGCGGGCAGGTGCTCCCGCATGCCGGCGCGGGCCCGTTGCAGCGCGCTGTTCACGGAGTTGACGGAGTCCCCGAGCAGCTCCGCGACGTCCTTCGCCGGCCAGCCGAGCACGTCCCGCAGGATCAGCACGGCCCTCGGGCGCGGCGCGAGGTGCTGGACTGCGACCAGGTACGCCAGCTCGATCGTCTCCCGCGCGACGGCGACGGTCTCCGGCTCGTCCGCGTCGCCCGCGGGCAGTTCGTCGAGCAGCCGGTCCGGGTAGGGCTGCAGCCACAGCACCTCGCCGCCGGTCGCAGGCTCCGGGCGGCACTTGGCGAGCAGGTCCAGGCAGGCGTTGGTGGCGATCCGGTACAGCCAGGCCCGGAACGTCGACCGCCCCTCGAAGGTCTCCCGCCGCCGCCAGGCACGGAGGAACGTCTCCTGCACGGTGTCCTCGGCGTCCTCCAACGACCCGAGCATCCGGTAGCAGTGCACGTGCAGCTCCCGCCGGTGCCGCTCCGCCAGCCCCGAGAACGCCGGCTCGTCGACCTCGCCCAGCCCGCTCCCGCCCAGCTCCCCCAGCCGCGTGTCCGCACTCATCACGTCATCCTTCCGCCTCGTCGTGTCCCGTCGTAGGTATGACGGGTGCGGGCGCGACAACTCATCACCAGGGTCGGTCGGCATGGCTGATCCGGTGACGGATCCGGTGGCGGAGCACGACGCGCGGTACGGCGAGGAGGGCGCGGGTCCGCCGGAGTGGGCGCGGGTGCGCGACCGCCTGGCGCGTGCCGGGGTCGCCTGGTTCACGACGACGCGGCGGGCATGGACGCACGGGCACGGCACGAGGTCCACCGAAAGGGATGGGCTTGGTCTTGAAGCCGAGACCCGGCGCCGTCGCGACAGCCGCCGCCCAAGCCCCGCCAAGCCTGGAGGAGGCCGCACGGTCACTGGGGCGCGGGCCGCTGACAGTGCTGCGGAGCCACCATCTGTTCCAAGGCCACGACGCCCTCATCGACGTCCAACTGGACGACGGCACCCGGATTCACCGCACGGATCCTCGGCCAGCCAACCCACTACTCCTCGGGCACCAACGTCCGCCTCACCGTCCAGGGAAGCGTCTACGTGCTGCCGGAGCCCGCCACGTCCTGATCGCCTGCCGGACTGCGCTCGGCCTGTCGAACAGAACGGAGGCTGGACCACCCCGGTCTCCCCGAAGTGGCCTCCACACCGAAGGGGCTGGTCAGGGCGTTGACGGTCAGCCGGCCGGGGCTGCGGCGTCGCCGGGCGTGGGACACGGTGCCGCCTCGTGGGCCGGCCGCTCGCGGTCGCGCAGGAGCCGGTCGAGCAGGTCGTCCAAGGTCTTGATCTCGTCGCTGGTGTAGTCGGCGAAGACGCGCTCGAGGTTGCGCACGTGAATCCTGGCCGCCTCCTCGAGTTTCTGCCGTCCGGCCGGGGTGAGGGCGGCGAAGCTGACCCGCCGATCCGTAGGGCAGGGAACGCGTTCCACGAGACCGGCGGTGACCATCCGGTCCAGGAGCCGGGTCATCCCTCCCGTGGTGAGCGCGATCTGGCTCGCCAGGGCGCTCATCGTCAGTTTGTCCGGCGAGCGGGCGATGCGCAGCATAGCCTCGAACCAGGTGTGCGGGATGCCGCACTCGCGCTCCAGCGCCCCGCCGAGCTGCCGCTCGAGCGCGCTGTATGCCTCCACGAGCCGCCCGAACGTCGTCACCAGCCTGTGGTCGACCGCGCTCTTCACCATGGCAGAAACCTTACACTACAGATGTTGACGGATCAAATAGCCGGACGTACAGTCGTTGAGTAGGCAACATCTGAACAGTCAGAGAAGGAGTGGACATGCGTATCGCGATCCTGGGTGCCGGCAATGTCGGTGGGGCTGTGGCGACCGCCGCCGTGCGCGCCGGCCACGACGTCGTCGTCGCGGCGACCAGCGCCGAGCACGCCCAGAAGGCGGCCGGCAGCGCCGGTGCGAGCGCCGCTGCGTCGAACGCCGAGGCGGTGCAGGGAGCAGATCTCGTGCTGCTCGCCGTCCCCCACGCCGCCGTCGCCGGCGTCGCCACCGAGCTGGGCGAGGCACTGACCGGCAAGGTCCTCGTCGACGCGACGAACCCGCTCAACGACACCTACAGCGACCTGGTCACCGGCGGCGTCTCGGCTGCGGAGCAGCTTCAGGCCCAGGTGACCGGGGCATCCGTGGTCAAGGCCTTCAACACCATCCTCGCGAGCCGCCACACCAATCCGGTGGAGAGCGGCGCGCCCCTGGACGCCTTCATCGCCGGCGACGACGGTGCCGCCAAGGACAAGGTCGCCGAGCTGGCCTCCTCCCTGGGCTACCGGGTGATCGACGCGGGCGGGCTGCGGATGGCCAGGTCGCTGGAGGAGATGGCACTGCTGAACATCATGCTCAACGCCCGTAACGGGTGGAGCTGGCAGAGCGGCTGGAAGCTGGTCGGGCCGATGGGCAGCGCAGCATGAGCGCCAGCCCCAACGCGGCGCCCGTCGAGCACCTCGACCTGTCGGCGGAGGCGCGACGCTGGAGCGGCGTCGGCACGGCGGCACGGCTACTGCCGGGCCCGGTGGACGCCACGGCGCCCGCGCGGATGTTGGTGCGGCGATGAGCGCGATGCAGACGTTCGCGCCGCCGGTCGTGGCCACCGCGGGCAGCACCGATGCGGATGCCCCGCTGGTGGTGCTGCTGCATGGCCGCGGCTCGCACGAGCGGGAGATCCTTCGCCTGGCCGACCACCTGCCCGTGGGCCCCACGTACGCGGCGGTGCGGGCGCCGATCGCCGAGGGCGGCGGGTACGCGTGGTTCGCCAACCGCGGCATCGGCCGGCCGATCGCCGAGTCGTTGCGTGCGACAATCGGCTGGTTCCGCGACTGGCTCGACGGTGTCGCTCCCGCAGGCCGGCCGGTGGTGCTGATCGGGTTCAGCGGCGGGGCCGCGTTCGCCGGTGGGCTGCTGCTCGACAATCCGGACCGCTACGCCGGCGCCGCCATCCTGTACGGGACGCTGCCGTTCGACGCCGGCGTCCCGACCACGCCCGCCCGGCTGGCCGGCGTGCCCGTCGTCGTGGCTCAGGGCGAGCACGACAGCGTCATCCCACGGGAACTGCTCGACCGCACCTGGAACTACCTGATCGCCGAGGCCGGTGCCGCGACCCTCGCCCGCCGCGACCCGGTCGGACACGGCATCGCCGCGCCAGCGCTGGCGACCGTAGCCGGCTGGCTGCAGGAACGCCTGGCATTCCTCGCCGACCGGGTCCGCCCGACGCCGTCTCCGAGGACGTGGACAAGGCTGCCCGGCGGCCAGCTCCCGCCGCGCCGTGGGGCCCGCCCGACGGTGAGCAGTCAGATTCCGCAGCAGCAGCGCAGCGACAACGCGCCGGTCGAGCTGCAGGAACTGCTGCTCGCGCGCATCGCCGCGCTGCCGAGGGTGACGACCCGCCAGTCGGCGATCTCGGTACCCGGGGCGCGCGGCTTCGTACTCGCCCCGCCGCGGCTGGGCCCGGACGACGCGTTCCTCGTGCCCGCCGTCGGCGAGTTCGCCCACCTCCACCCCCGCCACGACGGTTCGCTGCACGTCGCGCTGCCACCCGCGCTCGCCGCCGACCTGGCCGCCAAGGGCTGGGGCGTCGCGCACCCGCTCGCGGGTGTGCGCCTCACCGCCGGGATGGTCATGCTGTTCGGCCCGCGCGACGCCGGAGAGCTCGACATCGTCGCCGGCGTCGTCGCCACCAGCCACGCGTGGGCCTCTGGGCAGCCGACGTAACGGCGGCGGCCCGCTCCGGCGTTGGTTCAGGCAGCCCTGAGTCGCCGGGGCCCTTCAGCGCGACGGAACCGCCACGACCAGCGCGTTGACGGCCTAGGCTATCCGTCGTAGCCTTTTGACTATGAGCGTTAGCCTAGCCCTCTTTCAGACCCGCACCGGCGACCCCGAGCGCGACCATGCCTAGGGCCGGGCTGTCCACCGCGGCCGTCGTCGACGCGGCTCTCGACCTCATCGATGATCGAGGCCTGGATGCCCTGACCTTGGCCGCGGTCGCCGAACGCACCGGAGTCGCCGCACCCTCGCTGTACAAGCACGTCGGCAGCCTCGCTCAACTGCGGACACTGATGTCCGTACGGATCATGGAAGAGCTGACCGAACGCTTCACCGCCGCGCTGGTCGGCCGCAGCGGCGACGACGCCGTCGCCACCCTGATGCGCACCTACCGTCACCATGCGGTCGAACATCCGGCCCGCCACGCCGCGATGCCGCCGGATCCCCTGCACGACCCGGCCCTGGCGAGCGCCGGTACACGGCTGCTCGAGGTCTTCCTCGCGGTGCTGCGTGGCTACGGGCTCGAAGGCGAGGCCGCCATCCACGCCACCCGCTGCCTGCGGGCGATCGTGCACGGCTTCGCCTCGATCGAGGCGGCCGGCGGCTTCGGCCTGCCCGAGGACCTGGACACCACCCACGAACAACTGATCCACATGTTCGTCGCGAGCCTGCCCCGCACCTGATCTCGACGCTGGAGAACGTGATGCCCATCTCCCCCGCCCGCACCCGGCTCGGCGCCCTCGCCCTCGCTGTCGCCGGCATCCTCTTCGTCCTCTACCCGGCGACCCGACCCTGGCACGACGAATCCACAGTCGACGGCGCGACCCGGGCGATGAGTCCCGACTGGTGGGTCGCCTCGCACCTGTTCGCCATGATCGGCTTCATCCTGGTGACGCTGGGCCTGCTCGCCGTACGCGACGCGGTCAGGCACACCCGAGCCGAGCGGCTCGCCTTCGCCGCCGTCGTGACCGGTTGGATCGGCGTGGGACTCGTCCTGCCCTACTACGGCGCCGAGGACTTCGGCCTGCACGCCATCGCCAGCACGTACGCCGCGGGCGAGCCGCTCGACCTGCTCGCCCTCGTGGACACGGTCCGATACAACCCGGTCGCGATCACGACGTTCGGGCTCGGCCTGATCACGCTCGGGGTGTCGGCCGTCCTGGCCGCCGCCGCGATCTGGCGCTCGGGGGTGCTGCCGCGCCCCAGCGGAATCATCTTCGCACTCGGCTTCGCCCTCTTCCTGCCGCAGTTCTACACGCCCGCGGCCGTCCGGGTCGCACACGGCCTGCTCGTCGCGGTCGGCTCGGCCTGGCTGGCGCTGGCACTCTGGCGGGCGAGGGCTGATTCCTGACGTGCCGTCGCCTCGTCGGCGAGGCCAGGAAGCATCAACGCGCCGACGTCGGCCACCGTCCGCCGGGTAACCGAACCCGGATGCAGTTGCCCTCGGCGGCGAGGGCCTGGAACTGCCTCCCTCGCCCAAGGGGCGGCGCCCGCCCAGGGTTCGGGCGGGCGCCGGGGCGCAGGTGGTCCGGGTCATGTTCGCGATCACCTGGCCTGCCACCCACCGGTTCGGGAGCTCGATCGCCGCCGGATTCCGGCAGGTCAGCCAACCGGTGGGCCGATCCAGGAGGACCGGATAAGCTCCCGCTCGGTGGCGGCGAGGTGGGCGGTCGCGGCGAGCCAGGCCCAGGCGTACCGGTCCGGGTCGGGATCGGTGAGCCGGCCGAACGCGTCCCGGCCGCGCCGGTCGGACTCGTCGGCGAGCGCGGCGGCCACCGCGGCGGCGGTGGTGAAGCCGGCGCGGCGCAGCGGACCAGCCAGCCCGGCGCCCTCGCCGCGGGCCGCCTCGCCGACGGCGCGGCGACCGCCGGAGACGGCCAGCTCCACCAGCCGGCGGACCCGCCACAGCGGGGACTCCGCAACCGCGTCGGCACCGACGGCGAGAACCGGTTCGGTCATCGCGGCCGGGTCGCGCGGCGGCAGGTGGCTGCCCTGGATCTGGTCGTAGCCGAGGTCCGCCCGGCCGTGCCAGTCCGCCGGCAGCCGCAGCGTCGTGGCGGCACCGGGCACCGGGCCGACCGCGAGCGGGTGCAGCGTGCTGGCCCGGTCCGGGTCCAGCCGGCCGACCACCCGGATCCGCAGACCCGGCCAGGAGGCGAGCCGCCGCAGGTTGGCCACGTGGGCCAGCACCGGGTGGGAGTTGGCCGGCACCAGCCGGATCACCGGCCCATCCGGCACCGGCGCGCGGTCCGGTCCGGCGTCGGTGGCGGGGGCCAGCTCCCGGGCCAGCACCTGGTCACCGGCGGCACCGACCACCATCAGGTCACAGCCGACCAGCGCGGTCCCGGCCCGGGCCGGGTCCTCCGGATCGTCGGCGGCGAGTTGAGCGGTCACCACCTCGGCGAGCGGGCGGGCGAACAGTTCCGCCAGGGGCCCCGTGGACCAGTCGGTCCCGGTGATCGGGGTGGCTCGGACCCCCTTGCCGGCACCGAGCCGGCCGTCCGGGGAGACGGTGGTGCCGGTGATCCGCAGGCCGCCGCGGGCCAGCGCCGCGTGGTTGACCGCGACCGCGCCCATCTCGGTGACCGCCCGGGCGCAGTCCTGTGCCCGGTCCGGGCCGCCCGGCTTCACGTCGCCGAAGGAGAGCCGGCGCCCGTCGGCGGCGACCAGGTGGGTGACCACCCCGGCGTACCCGGTCGCGCTGATCACCGGTTCCCGGCAGATGCCGTACACCTCCAGCGTGCCGTCCGGCTGGTAGGCCCGCCGGAGGATGCCGACCAGCGCCGGGTCGGGATCGCCGGCGGCCAGCCGACCGGCCACGTACAGCAGGTCGTGCAGCACCTCGACCAGCTCCGCCAGCCGGTGGCCGGTCTGTCGTCCCCGGTGGGCGCGCAGGCCACGTACCGTGCGCAACGCGGCGCTCTCGGCCCGCGGCAGGCCGGCCAGCCGGGCGCTGTGAGCGGCCCGCAGCAGTTCGGCCTGCGGGACCGCGCCGGCGGCCGGGACGCCGGCCGCGAGCACCGCGGCGGCTGCCCGCCACAGCGCGCCGGCGGCGGCCCGTTGTGCCTTCGTCGGTGCCGCGCTCCGTCCGGCACGACCGGCGGCCGCGCCATCCGTCTCTCCGGTACGCCCGGCCCTCCCGGTACGCCCGGCGGCCGCGCCGACGTCGTCCGAAGTGGACGACGCGGCGGTGGTGGACACCGGATCGGGGTGGGTGGCCGGGTCGGCGACCGGGCAGGCCACCAGGACCGCGGTCCGGTGCAGGCAGCGGGGCGCCAGCAGGCAGCTGCACCGCGCCTGGTGCGGGTCGGTGACCGCACCGGTCGGTCCGGGCGTCAGGGTGACCAGGGCCTCGGCGCCGCAGTCGACCGACACGCCGCCGTCGACCCGGCCGACCGGTCCACCGGCCAGCCGTTCGACAGTGGCGTCCAGCCGCTTGTGCAGCCGGGGCGGCAGGGCCGCCACCGCCGCGGCGGCGACCCCCGGCAGCACCGGCGGCAACCGGTCGGTGTCCACGGCGGTGGATGTGCGGTCCGTCAACGTGATCCTCCGCGTACACGGTCGCCCACCCAGCGGGCGAGTTCGAGCGGGCTGAGAGCGGCGACCGGCATCCCCGCCGCGACGAGCTGCTCGGCGACCGGTACCGAGTAGCAGGGCACTCCCCTGTCGTTCAGCGCGGCGCAGCCGAGCAGATGCACGCCGGAACTGGCCAGCGTGCGGACCTCGCCGAGCAGCCCGGCCAGCGGGTAGCCCTCCTCGAAGTCGCTGACCACCGCGACGATGGTGCGGCTCGGCACGGTCACCAGCGAGCGGGCGTGGGCCAGCCCGGCGGCGATGTGCGTACCGCCGCCGACGCGCACCTCCAGCAGCAGCGACAGCGGGTCGTCGACCCGGTCGGTCAGGTCGACCACCTCGGTGGAGAAGGCGAGGAAGTGGGTGGACAGGGTGGGCACCCCGGCCAGTACGGCGGCGGTCAACGCCGACCACACCACCGACGCCTCCATCGAGCCGGACACGTCGACCACCAGCACCAGCCGCCAGTCGGCCTCCTTGCGGGTCCGGGTGTTGAAGACCGGGCGTTCCGGCACCACCACCGTCCGGCCGTCGCCGAGCCGCTGGGTGTGCGCCAGGTTCGCCCGCAGCGTACGGGCGAGGTTGATCCGGCCGCCGGGACGGCGGGACGGACGCGGGTTGGTCAGCCCGGTCAGCGCCGGACGCACCTGGGTGGCCAACTGCCTGGTCAGCTCCTCGACCAGCCGCCGGACCAGTGGCCGCAGCTTGGCCAGCTGCCCCTCGGGCAGGCCACCGGCCAGCGACAGCACCGAGGTCAGCAGCTCCATCGAGGGGCGTACCGCGGCCGGGTCGAGCTCGGTGAGCACGTCGGTACGGCCACTCTCGGCCGCCCGGGCGATGACCTCCTCGCGGACCGCGGTGCCGAACAGCGCCTCGAGTTCGTCGGCCCACTCGCGCGCGGTCGGGAAGGAGGCCTCCTGGCCGCCGCCGGCCGCCTGGCCGAGGTCGGTGGCGCCCTCGCCCTGACCCGCCCCGTACAACTCGTCGAGGGCGCGGGCGTAGCGGCGGGCGTCGGTCGGCAACCGGTCGGGTTGGCGGCCGAGCAGCAGCCGCCACCGGTCCGTGGCGGTGAGCCAGGCGGCCGGCGTGCCCGCCCCGGCTTCGACGTCGGCGGCGCCGGTCGGCGTGCCCGGCCCGGCTTCGACGTCGGCGGCGCCGGTCGGCGTGCCCGGGATCGGGATGTCGCGGGCGACCAGGGCGGCCCGACCGGCCGCGTCGGCGGCGGCCCAGCGGGCCAGCAGCTCGGGCGCGGCGGACAGGGCCAGATCGAGCCGGTCGCCCAGCCGTTCGGCGACGGTGTGCAGCAGCCGCTCCCGGGCCGCCGGGGTGAGCACGTCGAACCCGCCACGCAGCGCCGGCAGCCGGTCCAGGAACTCGGTGTCGGTGAGCCGCTCGATCCGCTCCAGCAGCGGGTCCAGCGCGGCCGGGGCGGACTGCAACAGCGGGTGCGCCGCGGTGAGCAGACCACCGAGCAGCCGGTGCAGGTGCCGACGGGTGTCCGGCCCGGTCGCCGCGTCGATCCAGCCGGCCACCCGCGTGCCCAGGGTTTCCAGATCGGTCAGGTCGAGCAGCACCCGGGCGGCCAGGGCGGCACCCTGGATCAGCGACGAACCGGACCGGGCCAGGTAGGCGAGGGCCTCGTCCAGGCGCAGGCCGATCCGGTCCTCGCCGGCCCGGACCGCGAGGTCCACCAGCGCGGCGGCGTCGGCCGCGGCGTCGCTGCCGGCCAGGCCGGGCAGCCCGCGGACCGCCGCGTCCAGCAACACGACGGCCAGCTCGGCGGCCTGGGCGCGACCGTCGGCGGTGGTACCGGGCAGGTGTTCCCGGCGCAGCGCCTCCAGCAGGTCCAGTGCGGCCAGCAGCTCGGGCAGCGTGCCGGTGCCCGGCAGCACCGCGGCGGCCAGCTCGAGCCGATCGGTGACCAGTTCGGGCAGGTCGCACCGGGCGGCGTCGCGTAGCCCGGTGAGCAGCTGGGCGGCGGTGGGGCCGCCGTCGGCGGCCTCCCGGCGGAACCGCTCCCGCAGGGTGCCGGCCGCGGCCAGCGCCGCGGTCACCCCGCGTACGCCGACCAGGTCCAGCCGGGCCGCCACGGACGGCGTCCAGGCCAGTTGCCAGCGGGTGGTCAGGGCGGCGCCGTCGCCGGTGCCGGACACCGCGATCGGCTCGCCGTAGCCGACGCCGCAGACCTGGAGGCGTTGCAGCAGGATCTCCCGCCGCCCGTCCAGCTCGGTGCGCAGCGGGTCCAGCCGCACCTCGCGGGACTTCGGGCTGTCCGGGTTGGGCATCCGCAGCGCGGTGAGTTCCGCCTCGACCGCGGGGCCGAGCCCGGACCGCGGCGTACCGGGGGCGACCCGGCCCCGCTCGGCACCGACCAGCACGGTCTCCAGCGCCTTCGCCAGCGCCCGGCCGCGGCCGAGCAGTTCACCCTGACCGAGCACGGTGGTCACCGCCTCCAGCACCTCACCCCGGCCGGGGGCGGGCAGGTCCCGCAGCCGGGCCAGGTCGCCGGCCAGCCGTACCGTCTCGGCGGCCTCGCCGGTACCAGCGGTGTGACCGGCCGAGCGGAGTTCCCGGCACAGGTCGGTGACCGCCCGGGCGGCGGCGGCCCGGATCCGTTCCGGGTCGCCGCCAGCGGTGAAGACGGACTGCTGCCAGCGCGGGTCGCGGATCCCGGCCGGGTAGCCGGACCGGGAGTCGAGCAGGTCGAACGCGTACGGCACCAGCGAGGTGATCGCCGTGCCGCCGCCGTTGGTGGTTGCCGACCCGGGTGGGGTCGTCACGGACCGGACCGGACCGGTCGGGGCGGCGACGGGCCGGGTGGACGCGGCGGCGGCGCCGGCGGTCGACACCGGATCACCGCCGACCGGGCCGGCCGTCGGGTCCCCGTCGGTCGACGGGGCGGTGAGCAGGGCCGGGGCGTGGAAGGCGCCGATGACGGCGGCGACCCGCAGGCCGGCTGCGCCGGCCTCGGCCAGTACCCGGCGCATGTGCCGCTCGCGGGCCAGGTCCCGGGCCGGTACGCCGTCGCCGCTGGCGCTGTCGGTACGCATCGCCCAGCCGACGCCGAGAGCGGCCCGGCGGACCGCCTCGGGCGAGCAGCCCGGGGCACGCACCTCGACCACCCGGTCCCACAGGTCGTCGCCGTCCCGGCCGGTGCCGCTGGCGCTGAGCGCGACGGCGTAGCCGGACCGGCGCAGGCCGGGCACCGGCTCACCGGCGTCCGGGTCGGGATCGGCGGTCGGCGCGGAACCGGCAGCCGGGTCGGAGTCGGTGGCCGGGTCGGTGGTGTCGGCCGTCCAGCCGGGGTCGGCCAGCGGCAGGTCGCAGCAGACCACCTCGACGCCGCGCTGCCGGGCCCAGCGGATCGCGGCCAGTTCCGGGGAGAAGTCGGCGAACGGGTAGAAGCCCATCGGCCCGTCCGTGCCGTGGCTGCCGACCAGGGCCAGCGGGGCCCGGGCGGCCGGGTCGGACAGGTACGGCAGCCAGCGCTGGAAGTCGGCCGGCAGTTCGATACAGACCACCTCGGCGCCGGCGGCGTCCAGCAGTGCCGGGACCACCGCCGCGAGGGCCGGGCTGTGATGCCGCACCCCGATCAGGTACGGCCGGACCGAACCGGCGAGCGCGTCGACCACGGCTCGCGGGTCGGCCGTCGTCGGATCGACCGTCGACGGGCCGGCCGCCACCGGGGCGGCGGTCGGCGGCGCCGCACCGGTCGGCGTGCTGGAGAGGATCGTCACCGCAGGCTCTCCCGCAGGTCCCAGAGCCGGCGCCACATCGCCGAGCCGTCCTCGGCGCGGCGGCGGACCGGGCCGTCCCAGTAGCCGAGCAGCCGGGCGTGGTCGTTCTGGTCGTCCTTGCGGACCACGCCGAGCAGGTGCCCGGGCACCAGGTCGAGCGCGTCCCCGCCGGGCAGGTACGCGGCGGCCAGGCCGAGCGACGCCGCCACCTGCACCGCCTCGGCGGTGGACATCACCGTGCCGGGCCGTTCCACGTCCCAGCCCTCGCCCGACCGGCCGGTACGCAGGTCGCGGAACACGGTGACCAGGGCGTCCAGCACCGCGTCGTCCACCGTGTACGCCGCGCCGGCGCGCTGCACGGCGGCGGTGGCCTGCCGGCGGACCAGGTCGGTCTCGGTGTCCGCGTCGGAGATCGGGTGGACGGTCTCGAAGTTGAACCGGCGCTTGAGGGCCGAGGACATCTCCGACACGCCCCGGTCCCGCAGGTTGGCGGTGGCGATCACGGTGAACCCGGGCACGGCGCGGATCAGGCCGTCCTCGGTGCCGGCCAGCTCCGGCACGTTCATCCGCCGGTCGGACAGGATGGACACCAGCGCGTCCTGCACCTCGGGCAGGCAGCGGGTGACCTCCTCGATCCGGACCACCCGGCCGGTGCGCATCGCGGTCAGCACCGGCGAGTCGACCAGCGCCTGCGGGGTCGGGCCCTGGGCGAGCAGCAGGGCGTAGTTCCAGCCGTACCGGAAGGCGTCCTCGGTGGTGCCGGCGGTGCCCTGCACGGTCAGCGCGCTGGTGCCGCAGACCGCGGCGGCCAGCAGCTCGGACAGCATGGACTTGGCGGTGCCGGGCTCGCCGACCAGCAGCAGGCCCCGCTCACCGGCCAGGGTGACCACGCACCGCTCGACCAGGCTCCGCTCACCGACGAACTTCGGCGGGATGGTCATGCTGGCCGGCAGTTCGGTGCCGTCCGGACCGGTGCGCCGTTCGGCGGGCAGCTTCAACGCCTCGCCGTCGCTGCCCTGGATGAAGGTGACCACGGCGCGCGGGGTCAGCGCCCAGCCCGGCGGCCGGGCGCCGTCGTCGTACGCGGCCAGGAAGGCCAGCTCGTCGGCGTACCGCTGTTCGGCGGAGAGGACCTGGGCTGCGCTCTCCGGCGCCGTGGTGGGGCGGACGTGTTCCGTCACGGTCACGGGTGTTCCTCGATCTCTCTGGTTCGGATGGGGTGTTCGGGACAGGGTTCGGCGGCGGGGTGGTGCCGCGACGGCCTGGTCGGTCGTCGCGGACGCCACCGCCCTCCAGGTCGGGTCAGCGGCGGGTGCCGCGGGTGGGCAGGTTGTCGAACCGGGGCCGGTCGCCGTCGCGGAGGCGTTGCCAGGCCCACCGGTAGAGGTCGGCGGCCGGTTCGAACGGCACGGTCACGCCGAGGCCGGCCGTACCGTCGGGCGCGAGGTCGAACAGGGCGACCTTCCAGCCCTCGATCGGTGCCTGCCCGCTGCCGCGCTCCAGCCACGGGCCGGGCAGGAACAGCGACCGGCCGGCCCGGGACCGGCTGGCCTCGATGACCAGGTCGGTGCCGGCCAGTTCGGCGCGGGCCGCCTTCAGCCGGCTCGGCTTCCAACCGGTCCACTTCGCCGTGTTGCGGTCGGTCGGGTCCGGCATGGCCAGCAGCATCAGGTACACCGCCGCCGCGTCGGCGCCCAGGCCGTGTTCCCCGGCCGCCTCGGCGACCAGGTCGGGCACCGACCGGGTCGGATCCTGCGGCCACCAGGTCCCGTCCGCGGCCCGGGCGTCGCCGTGCGGCTCCCCCGGATCGCCGAGCAGCGCCGCGAAGCGCAGGTCGCGGGCCAGGCGCAGCGCCACCTCCATCGGGTACGGCTTGGCGGCGTCCTGCCGCAGCGCCGGCAGGTACGGGTCCGTCCCGTCGGCGTCGAGCAGGTCCGGCCGCAGCGCGGGCGACGGTTGGCTGTCGTGCGTGGCCAGCACGATCGCGCCGTACCGCTCCCAGCCGGGGCCGGTCTCCGACGGGGTGCCCGCCACCTGGCGGATCGCGGGCAGGGAGACATACTGGTCGAGGTCGAGCAGCAGGTCGGGGTTGGCCAGCCGGTCCCGGATCGCGGCCAGCGCGGCCGGCAGCGCGGCTCGGGACGGGTCGCCGGCTGGCGTGTGGTGGGCGACCCAGGCGGCCAGGGCGACCGTGGAGCGCAGCACCTCCCCGGTGAAGCCCACCGTCCGGCCGTCGGCCTGCCGGGCCCGGTCGCCCCTGATCTCGAAGGCCAGGTCGGTGCTCAGCTCGGCCGAACGGGCCGGGTCGAGCAGCGCCGGCAACGCCTTCGCGGGCCCCCAGCCGGTGCGGACCGCGCGCACCGCGTCGGCGAGCAACTGTTCGGGCACCACCACCCGGCGCCCCACGGCGGCGTTCCAGGCCGCCGCGGCGGCGGCCACGTCCGGACCGTCGGCCCACAACCGAGCCGGGTCGTCCGGCAGCAGCGCCGAGACCACGGCCCGCCGGACCTCCGGGCTGGCCTCGTCCAGCACCCCGAAGGCCAGCTTGACCTCGCCTACCTGCTTGACCCCGAGCGCCTTGCGCAGTTCGGTCGGCACGGTGTTCGACGAGTCCACGTACGGCAGGCCGGCCAGCACCAGCTTCGCGGCGGTGGGGGTGACACCCGTCAGCTCGGCGAACCGCTCGGCCGCTTCTGGCCGCCAGGGCAGTGGGCCGCGCGCGGCCCACTCGGTGAGGAAACCGGCCAGCCAGCCGGCCGGCCGTTCGTCACCGACCGGCGCCGAGAACATCACGGTGTACGGCTCGGGCACGGCGAACACGCCGGCCGGGTCGTGGTACAGCGCGTCGAGGCGGTAGCCGGTGGTCGTGCCGTTGTAGTTGAGGACGGCGATGAACGCCCCGTCGGGCAGCGGCAGGATGCCCGGCCGGGGGGAACGGCGCGTGCCGTCCGGATTGTTCAGGTCGTCGTCCAGCAGGTGCAGCCTGAACCGGCGCCACCGGGTCGGCTCGGCCACCGTGCTCAGGTCGAGCCGGTCCAGCTCCGTGAGCAGGGCGCGCAGCGTCTCCCGGTGTTCGTCCGGGGTGACCGCGGCGACGGCCCGGTAGGCGACGGCTGCGACACCGCCGAGCAGGGACCACCAGTCCAGAGCGGTTGGCAGCGACGGTCCGTCGAGGTGCAGCCGTACGGCGGGGTCGCTCCCGGTGGTGGCGGACCGCTGGGCGGCGAACGCCTGGAGCTGGGTGAAGGCGCGGGTCGAGCGGGCCCCCCCGTAGGTTGAGCCACGCAGACCGTCCAGCGCCATGTTGAGCTGCTCGTCGGTGGGTCCGGCCGCGGTGGCCACCGGCGCCACCGCCTTCGGCGCGGACAACGACCTGGTGAGCCGCTCGGTCACCGCGTCCAGGTCGGTGCGCACCCGGGCGGCCAGCCGCAGCATCCCGGCCACCCCGGCCAGCACCGCGTCGTGGCTGACCGTCGGCAACGTCGAGCGGACCAGCTCGACCAGCGCGTCCTTGTCGTCCGCGTCGGCGGTGGATGGTCCGGTGCCGGAGGTGCCGGCCGGTGTGCCGACCATGGACGCCGGGACGGCGACGGGAAGGCCGGTGATGGCCTGCGTGGCAGCGGTCAACCGCGGTCCGGTCGCCGCGCGGGCCGCGGCCCGCGCGGCCTCCTCGGCCAGGGCGGCGCGGCGTTCGTCGAGGGCGACCTTGAGCAGCACCGCGGCGGTGTCCCGGTCCACCCGGCGCAGGGCGGTGGAGCCGGCCGGGTCCCGGGGCAGCATGTTGCCGAGGAACTCCTGTCCCGGCGGCGGGACCGCGTCGGGGGCGTAGCCCCCGCTGCCGGCGGCCGACACCACCCCGTCCGGGTCGACCAGGACGAAACCCTCGAGGACGGCCCGCGGCCGGTCGTCGCCGGGCAGCACCAGCGCCGCGACCGGTTCCTGTCCCGAGGCCACGGTGACGGTACGACCGGCCAGGTCCTCGCCGCGTACCGAGCCGTCCGGCAGGGTGACCACCCGCCAGCCGAGCAGACCGTCCACCGGAACGGCGGCCGGGGTGGCCCGGTCGGACAGGGCCGGCCGCAGCCAGCAGGCCGGCTCTTTCAGGCGGCTTCCGCCGACCGGAAGGTCGGCCAGGAACCGGGGCAGGCTGCGCCGGCCGTGGGTGTCGCTGGCCGGGTCGTACTCGTGCCAGCCGTCGTTGTCGTCGTCCTCGCCGGAGCGGTAGACCCAGTGGCAGGTGCCGTCGGTGATGACCGGCCGCTCCGCCGGGACAACGGTGTCACCGACGTGCAGCACGCCGTCGCCGGTGGTCCGCCCCCCGCCGGCCAGCGGCAGGGTGATCTTGTTCGTGCGCGGCCGGCGGCCGTAGTGAGGGCCGCGGATGGGCTGCGGCTCGCCGGGCGACGAGTGCCAGTAGCCGCGCAGGTCGTAGCCGAGAGCCGGGGAACGCCAGTAGACCAGCAGGTGGCCGTCGACGTAGTGGTAGCCGGGCTGACCCCACATGTCGCCGGCCGGAATGCGCAGGTCGTGGCGGAGCACGATGCCCTCGGCGCCGAGCACACGCACCGTGGTCGGCCCGCCCAGGATCAGGTACGGCCACGCTTCCTGCCGGATCAGCTCGACCCGGTGGTCGCCGCCGGTCACCTCCTGCCAGGCCAGCTCCCAGTCCGGCCAGCCCAGCTCGTCGATGATCCCACCGCGCAGGCTGCGGGCGACGTGTTCGGCAAGGTCGACGTCGAGGGCCTGCCTGAGGCCGCCGCCCTGACCGGGGTCACCGGGCCGGTCGAGGTCGTCGGACACCAGGCGCAGCGCCTCGACCGGGAGGCTGCCCAACCAGTCCACCGACTTTGGCAGGTACGGCAGTCCGGTCGCGAGCCGGTCGCGGATCCGGGCCCGCAGCCAGTCGGTCAGCGACGGCCGGATGCCCGGCGTCCCGGCCAGCCGGCGCAGGGCGGCCTGCTGGTCGTCGAGCTGGTCGAGGCCCCGGCGCAGGGCCCGGGTGAACCGGTCGTCGCCGGCCACGGCGAGCAGGTCCCGCTCTCCCCCAAGCCTGACCCAGTGCGCCAGGTCCAAGGCTTCGCGCTCCTTCGGCGGGGCCACCGGCAGGTCGAGGGCGAGCAGCAGGTCGAGCAGGTCCAGGTCGCCGTCGGCGGCGAGGATCTCGCCGCTGTCGGCCAGTTCGGCGCGCAGCCGGTCGGCCATCCGCTCGACGAGCGGGTACAGCTCCGGCACCCGTCGGCGGTGGTGGCCGGATTCGGCCCGGCTCACGAAGCGGCGCAGCCAGCCGACGGAGCCGTCCTGCGGGCGGGCCGTGTCCGGCACGTCCGGTTCACACAGTCCGGCGAGCGCACCGGTGTCGGTCAGCAGGGCCAGCCACGTGACCAGGTTGTCCCGGTCGGCGGGCATCAGGTCGAGCAGGCTACCGCGGATCGCCGGGTCGCGGCCGGCCAGCGCCGTCACCGCCGGCAGGTGCGCCTTCCACCAGCCGGCCGGCGCCTCGGCGGCCACCGGCAGCCGAAGCAGCTCGGTCAGGTAGGCCGCCTCACGGTCGGCGACGGCGGCGCTGGCCTTGCCAGCGGCCTTGGTGGCGGCCCGGACCAGCCGGTTCACCGCGGTTGCCGACTGCGCGGACGGAACCACGCCGGCAGCCGCGGCCCGCAGCGCCAGCCGGCAGAACCGGTCCAGCGCCTCGTCGGCCGGCAACTGGGCGGACAACTCCTTCGCGTAGCCGGCCAACGCGGTCGCGGACACCACCTTGGCCGACGCGAACTCCAGGTAGACCTCGTCCAGCCGGTGCAGGTCGACCGGCAGGCCGTGCTGCGCCTCCGCCTTGCGCGCCTTGTTGAACAGCTGCGTCGCGTAGGTGTCCTGCCCGGCGGCCAGGAACACCCGCGCCGCCTGCTCGAAGAACGTCGGCAGGAAGTGCGGCAGCGTACGGGCGAATCGGTCGGCGACGGTCTGGTGCCCGTCCAGGGCGGCCTTCGGCCGCGACCGCACCTGCTTGGCCAGCTTCTGCAACTCCGGCACCACCGCCAACGCGTGCCGGCCGTCCGCCGCGTGGTGCACCAACACCCACTCCGGGAAGACCAACGGGCGGCGCGGGCCCAGCCCGACGACGGCCGGCTCGGCACCCGGTGTCAGGCCGAGGAACCCGACAGCGATGTCCTCACCCTCGCCGAGCGCGGCGTCGACCAGGCGGACCACCGGCCGGTCGTCGAGGGCGGGGTGCCGGTAGGTGCGGGCGGTGAGGGGCACCGCCCGGTCGCCGGCCCCGGCGGTGTCGATCGGCAGCACCGCGCCGGCGGTGAGCAGGCTCTCGGCCGATTCCTCGCCCGACATGGTCGTCATCCCGGTCACGCCTTCTTCCCCGTTCCGGTCACGGCGCCGGACAGGGCCGTCGCCATCCGCATTCCTTCCGACCAGGCCACCGGCCCGACGTCGGTCAACCGCAGCGTCGGTCCGTCCACGACCGACCAGGAGAGGTTGCCCAGAGTCGCCTCGGAGTCCCAGTAGTCCTCGTCGAACCACATGGCAGCCTCGACCGTGCGTCCGGCCTCCCAGACCCGGCACTTGACCTGCGAGCCGGAGACCCGGAAGCCGAGCGTGGCGGCCCGGGCGGCGAGCCGGTTGGGGACCGTGGTGCCGCGGAAGTCGGTGATCGTGGTGTCACGGTCCTTCAGGTCGGCGGGCTTGCCCCAGGTGCCCCGGTGCAGTTGCTCGACCCGCTGGGTGACGTCCAGTTCGTCGGCGAACTCTCGCAGGTCTGCCAGGTCGGGCAGGCGCACCGGGTGGGGCAGCGTGGCGCTGGCCGGCGAGAGCCGGACGGTCTCCCCGTCGAGGTTGACCACGCGCAGGTCACCGGTGTCGGTGACGTCCCGCAGGAAGCCCGGCTCGGCCGGGTCGTCCCCGAGCACCACGAGGTCGCGCAGCGCGTCCCGCCAGGCCGGGTCCGGCCAGACCCGGGCCAGCAGCCCGGTCGGCACCGGCAGCGAGGACACCACCCAGGCGTCGACCCGGGTCAGGCATTCCGCGGTGTGCCGGTCCAGCCACTGGGCGAGCTGGCGCAACCGGTCCACCTCGGGGGTGTCCCGCAGCACCTTCGGCAGAGTCTTCAGTGGACGGCCGGTGGCTCGCGGGCCCGTGGCCCGCGCCGTCACCTTTCCGTCCAGGAGAGAGATCTCGTACGAGTCTCCCACCGGTAGCCAGCCCATCAGGAATACCCTCCGCAGTGGCAAATTAGCCAGATTTCGTGAGGAATCGGCCACGATTGTCAACGCAGGGCACGCTAACAGTAGTGACCGACACGACATCGGCCCGGCGGCGGGGCGCGGGGGGCCAGGGCCGGGCCGGACGAGTAGGCCGGACCTGCGGGAGTCGCAGGTCCGGCCAGTCCGAGGGCACTGTGCAGGGTCAGGCGCGACCCGAACGGAGAGGCGAAACGGTGACCTAGGTCACAGCGAGGCGTCGGCGGCCGGGTGGTCGGGTCCCGCCGCCGAGGGTGGCGGCGATTGATCGAAGCGGACCGAATTGTCAGCCGAGGCCAGCCCGGTCGAGGGGGCCACCGGACTTCGACTAACGGGCATGCCGCTCCTCAACGCGGCGATCCAGGGAAGACCTGCTCACCGACGGCGGCCTCCCCCTATCCGTGCGACACGCCCATCACGAGCAAGTCGTACGCCACTCCCGTGCCGCAACCCCGGCCGGTCGCTCCCGTGGCGCGGTGTGGAGATCAGGCCGTCACGCCGGCCGGACCGGCTGCACGATCTCGGTACTCCACTCGGTCGGGCTGGGCCAGGCGGACGGGTCCAGCGGTTCGGTCGGGTCGATCCACGTGTAGACCTCCCATGCCGGACCGGCCGGCGTGCGCCGGTGCTCGCCGAGCCACGCTTCCAGCCGCGCGTACGCCTCGGCGAGTCGGTCGTGCGCACCGAGGTGCCACGTGCTGACGGCGGTGCCGCCGGGCAGCTCGGTGACGGCGATGCGATCCGTGCCGTCGGCATCGTCACCGACCGGAATGCCGGTCTCCAGGTCGGTCTCGTCGTCGCCGAACGTGTGGTAGCGGACGAAGGGCGCGCCGGCCGGTGCCACGCCGGAAGCGCGGAGGTGGCTGATCAGTGACGCGAGCTGCTCGCCCTGGGCCTCGGTCAACCGAGCCACCGGCACGGTGGCCCGGATGCTCAAGGAACGTTTCGGGTCACGCCGGCGCTCGACAACGTCGGCGGGCTGTTCGGTGGTCATGGGCACTTCCTCTCCTGGGACGTTCACCGGTCAGGCGGTGGTGCCCGATGGCGTGGTCGAGGTGGCTGCGAGTGCGGCGAGATGCGCCTTGACGACCGCCCGGGCGCGTCGAGGGCTTTCGCCGTGCAGCACCGTGTGCAGGATGAGCCCGTCAACGAGCGCGTACAGCCGTCGCGCTTCCAAGGGACGGTCGACGTCGGGTCCGGCAATCCGGGCGACGAGATTGGTAAAGGCCTGGCGGAGCAGGCGGTGCATCTCGACGCTGAGGAGCCGCAGCGCCGGATCCACCAGCGACTGTGCGGAGAACGCGAGCCACACCTGACACTCAGCCAGTCGGTCGGCATCCAGCGGCAACATCTCGGCGATCGAGCGTTCCACGACCCGGAGCTGGTCACCGGTCACGTCGATCGCCTCGATCCGGGTCTGGATCCGTTCCGCGACGAGCCGCATGGCGAAGACCGTCAACTCCGTCTGCGACGGAAACGAGTGACGCAATGATCCGGCTGACAGACCGGCCTCCTGCGCGACGTTGCGGACCGATGCGTGCGCCAGGCCCGCGCGTCGGACGACCCGCCAGACTGCCTCGGCCAGCTCGGCACGGCGGGCCGCACCATCCACGATCTTCGGCATGGCTCTTTCTAACACAGTCGTGTTAGCTTGCCAAAATGACACAGTCGTACCAGAACACGCTCGGCCAGATCGGTGTCAGTGCGGCCGTGGAGGTCGTGGTGCTCGCGGCAATCGTCTGGCTGCTCACCCGGCGTGCCGCTGTCGACGTGGCCGCCCGCGCACCCACGACACCGACCGCACGTCGCGAGCTCCTCGGGCTGATGGCGTACGGGCTGATGGCCCAACTGCTCGGCGCGGCACTCGGCCACGCGCTGGGGTGGCACGCCATCAGCTTTCACCTCGCCGGCACGCTCATCGGCGGCGAGGACCATCTCGGCCCGGCCGAAGTGCTCGGCTGGGCCGCGTACAACGCCACCGCCTACGCCGCACTGCCGTACCTGTGGTTCCGTCGCCGATACGACACGACCGCGCTGTGTCTGCGAAGCACGAACCGCCGCCGCGACCTGACCGTCATCGGTGTCGTCCTGGCAATCGAGTCGGTCACCCAGCTGCTCGGCCTCAGCTCGGCCATCCTCGCGCTGACCGCGGGACAGGCAGCGTCGGGCGTGCCGTTGACCTTCGTCCTCTACCTGCTGGGCACCGGCCTTCCGACACTCGTCTTCGTACAGGCGCTGGTCGTGCCCAGACTCGCCCGGCTCACCGGAAGGGTCGGCGCGGTGGCTCTCGGCGGCCTCACCTACGCCGCCCTGCACCTCGGTGACGCATGGACCAGCTACACGTCCGCCAAGGACACCGCCGCCTCGATCGGCCTGGTGCTGCTCGTGTACACGCTGCCCGGGATGTTCAAGGCGTTCCTCACCGTGCGGACCGGCAACGCCTGGGTGCACCTGTGGGCCTATCACGCCATCGCGCCGCACACCCTGATCGACACCCCACTCGTCGTACGCGTCTTCCGACTGTGACTGCGGAGGAGAGCCGGCACCTGGCCCGCCGCCGCTATTCCTCGTCGGTCTCCTCCCACGCGGCCGCGACCAGGGCCGGGAGGACGTGTGCCGCAGTGCCGCGCAGGTTGATGGCGCAGACCCGGTCGAGTGGGGTCGGCTGCGGGTTGACCTGGATCACGGCAGCGCCCGAGCGTGCCGCGACCCGGGGAATCTCGGCGGCCGGGTGCACGACACCGGAGGTGCCGACCGTCAGCAGCACGTCGCAGGCGACGGCCGCTTCGACCGCCGCGGTCAACGCCGCCTCGGGCAGTGGCTCACCGAACCACACCACTCCCGGACGAACGAGTGCTGTGCAGGACGCGCACCGCGGCGGCGGAATCCGGCAGCCTTCGTGCGGCTGCGCGGGCTCGCCGTCCGATGTGCCCTCGAAGGTCGCCGGGTGGGCGGCCGCCGCGATGCAGCGGGGTGCGAACAGGCTGCCGTGCAGATGGATCGGCGCCCGGGTGCCGGCCCGTTCGTGCAGGTCATCGACATTCTGGGTGATGACGGTGCTGCCGAGGACCCGGGTCTGGATGGTGGCGATCGCCAGATGACCGGGATTGGGCTCGGCTCGGGACACCCGCGCGCGCCGCCACTCGTACCAGCCCCAGACCAGGTCTGGATCGGCATGGAACGCCGCTGCGGTAGCGAGCCGCTGAGCGTCGAAGCGCGCCCACAGGCCGGTGAGGCCGTCGCGAAAGGTGGGCACACCGCTCTCGGCGGAGATACCGGCGCCGGTGAGGACGACGACACGGCGGGCGCCGCCGAGGAGTTGGGCCGCTCGACGGAGCAGAACGCCTTCCATGTGTGGAGATCCTGCCACCACGCCACGGCGGCCGACGGGCAACCGCCTCGCGGCAGACGACTGCACGGGGCGGACCGCAGGTCCGATACGCTCCGACCGCTCACCGGTCAGCGCCTGGCGCCACCGAACGTTAGTCTGCCCGGCGTGTCCGACGACGTGGTCGCGTACTACCGTCAGTTCCTCGACGAGCCGGTCACGGAGGACGTCGTCCTGCGACGGCTGCGCGGCCGGCGGGTCGACCTGACCGAGATCCACTTCCCGCACGTCAACGACTTCCGGCCCGGGATGCCCGACGAGTCGAAGGTGGCGTACCTGACCCAGGTCGGCCCGGCCGTGGTGATGCTCCAGCCCAACGGCTTCGAGGGCGCCCGGCGGGAGGTCCTGCCTGGCTCAGCGACGGTGCCCGCGTGCACAACATCGACTGGACGATCAACGGCAACGGGGGCATCAGCTACGCCGTCTACGGCGAGGTCCTGGCGTGGGTGGACAAGAACGACCCCGGTCGGCGCCACGGTGAGCAGCCGGACGTTCTCGACAACGACCTGGACGGACCCGCTCGGCCGTCCACGGGCTCTACGCCGCAACCGCCCTGCCGGGCCGGCACGCGGACGAACCGCTCGACCTGCTCGACGCGGCCACGTACGCGATTCCCGACGAATGGCCCCGCCTGCGCCAGGCGGTCGACGGGCTGCTGCACGGCTGACCCTTCGGAGGCCGGCCGAGTCGACGGCGTCGATCAGCAGTTGTCCCGGTCCGACGCTGTTGAGACGCTCGCTCGGCGGCATGCGATGGGAAGATCAGGAGCTCGTGAGGATGACGAGCTGCTGGGTGGCTCGGGTCATCGCGACATAGCGGTCGACCGCTCCTTCGATGCCCTCGCCGAACGCCTCCGGGTCGATGAGGACCACCAGGTCGAACTCGAGCCCCTTCGACAGCTCCGGGCTCAGCGACCGGACGCGGGACGTCACCTGGAACGTGGGATCGCCGATGACGCAGGCGGTCCCCTCGGCGTGCGCGGCGAGCCAGGTGTCGAGGACCGAGTCCAGATCCGCAGCGGATCCGTGTACGACGGGGACGCCGCTGCTGCGGATGGAGGTCGGCACGTTGGCGTCCGGGAGCGCAGCCCGGATGACCGGCTCGGCTTCCGCCATGACCTCTTCCGGCGTCCGGTAGTTGATGGTCAGGGAGGCCAGGTTGGTCCGGTCGAGCCCGATCCGCTCGAGCCGTTCCTGCCAGGACTCGGTGAATCCGTGCCGGGCCTGGGCGCGGTCCCCGACGATGGTGAAGCTGCGCGACGGGCAGCGCAGCAGCAGCATCTGCCACTCGGCGTCGGTCAGTTCCTGAGCCTCGTCGACGACGATGTGCGCGAACGGGCCGGCGAGCGGGTCCCGATCAGCGCCGGGCAGCCCGGTCTCGTCGACCAGGGCGTCCCGCAGGTCCTGCTGGTGCAGCATCGTCATCAGGCCTTCGCCGTCGTCGTACGCGGCGGATGCGATCAGGTCGTCGACGACCCTGGCCATGTGCTCGCGCTGGGCGGCGACGGCGGTTTCGCGCCGATGCCGGCGTCGTGACGCCTCCGGGTCGCCGAGCCGCTGCCGCGCCGCGTCCAGGAGCGGCAGGTCGGACACCGTCCAGGCCCGCGCGTCGCCGCGCTGCAGCTTCCGTACGTCGTCGGGGCCGAGCCAGGGAGCGCACCTGCGCAGGTAGGCGGGGACCGACCACAGGTCTGCGACGAGGTCGGCCGGGTCGAGCAGCGGCCAGGCGCGGTGGAAGGTCGTGAGCAGCTCCCTGTTCCGCAGCAGCGACCTGCGGACCACGTCATCCGGCTCGTCGCCGTCGTACTTGTCCATCAGGATAGCGAGCAACTCCTCCCAGATCTCGTCACGTGCCTCGTTGTGCGGGGTAGCGGGCCCCGGCGCCTCGAACGCCTCGGCCCAGTCGTCGGCGCTCAGCCAGATGTCGGACTCGTCGGTCGTGACCGTCATCCCCTTGGCCGGCGGCTCCTCGTAGAACCTGACGGCCGCCTCGATCGCCTTCACCAGGTCCGCGGACGACTTCAGCAGGGCCACGCCCGGGTCGGTCTCGACGGTTGCCGTGGCGCCCTCGGGGACGAGGTCCCGCAGGGTGCAGGTCTGCACGTCCTCCTCACCGAGGCTGGGGAGGACGTCGGCGACGTAGGCCAGGTAGGGCTCGTGCGGGCCGACGAACAGCACGCCGCCCCGGCGGTGACCGAGCCGAGGGTCGGCGTAGAGGAGGTAGGCGGTGCGGTGCAGAGCGACGACGGTCTTCCCGGTGCCCGGACCGCCGTCGACGACGAGCGCGCCGCTCGAACCCGCGCGGATGATGGCGTCCTGGTCGGCCTGGATGGTGCCGAGCACGTCACGCATCCGGGGCGACCGGGTGCCGCCCAGGCTGGCGATGAAGGCGGACTGGTCGTCGAGCGCCGCGTGCCCGTCAAGCCCGTCCGAGGTGAACACCTCGTCCCAGTAGTCGCTGATCCGGCCACGGGTCCAGCGATACCTGCGGCGGCTTGCCAGACCCATCGGGTTGGCGTGGGTCGCCCCGAAGAACGGCTCGGCCGCCGGGGAACGCCAGTCGAGCAGCAGCCGGCGACCCGCGCCGTCCGTGAGGCCGAATCGTCCGACGTACACGGGCTCGGAGTTGTCCGCGCCGACCATGCGTCCGAGGCACAGGTCCAGACCGAAGCGGCGCAGGGCGCGTAGGCGAGCGCTCAGCCGGTAGATCTCCTCGTCCCGGTCCATCGCCCGCCGGCCCATCCCGCCGGGCGCCCTGCGCGCGGCATCGAGGCGGCCGGAAAGGTCCGCGATCGACTGCTCGAGGCTCTCCGCGATGGCCGCGAAATGCTGCTCGTCGGCGGCGATCAGCTTGGGGTCGGCCTTGGCAGAGAGGCTGTCGGGAAGATCAAACGCGCTGGTAGTCAGCGGGTTCACGTCATCAGCTCCGATCTGAGGCCGCTTGCAACGATTGCGCGGCAGGGCGTCTGAAGCGGCGTGACGAACCTGGGGGCCATGTCGAGCAACGCTCCGCCGGACGCGGATCCCGTGGCCGTCGTCGGTTCAGGCCGCCAGAGTTCGCAGGTTTCATGTTCCGGGTTCCGCTCGGCGATCCGCGTGGTTCACGCGGACACCGGCGGCGTTCTCAGCTGGCCGCGTCAAGCAGCAGCTTCGCGGCCACCGCCGCTCCGTCGGTACGGATCGTCCGGGCCACGGCGGTCGCTCGTGCGCGGGTCTCGGAGGCCAGGGCCGTCCGGAGCGCGGCCGACAGGGACGCGAAGGTGGGAGTCGCACCGTCGTGTGCCGTGCCGATGCCCAGGTCGGCCACCCGGCCGGCCCAGTACGGCTGGTCCGTCGCCTGGGGTACCACCACCTGGGGCGCGCCGGCCCGGGTGGCCGTCGTGGTGGTGCCCGCGCCGCCGTGGTGCACGACGGCGGCCACCCGGCCGAACAGTGCCTGCTGGTTGACCTCGTCGACGACGAAGCAGTCGTCCCGGTCGTCGATCAGGGCCAGGTCGGCCCAGCCGCGGGCCACGACCGCGCGGTGGCCCTGCGCGCGGACCGCCTCGATGGCCACCTGCGCGACGTCCGTCGAGGCGTGCATGGGCATGCTGCCGAAGCCCACGTACACGGGTGGTGCGCCGGCGTCCAGGAAGGCCACCAGGTCGGGTCGGAGTGGGCGAACGTCGGGCAGGATCCACGCGCCGGTCTGGACGACGTCGAGGTCCGGCGTTTCCTGCCACGGGTCCAGGGTCGGGTCCGTCGCCAGCCACGGCTGGTCGCCGATGACGTAGTCGCGGACGTTGTCCACGGGTGGCAGGCCGATCGACGCCCGGTTCGTGTTGAGCGCCTCACCGAACAGCGCGTTGATGCTCTGGGCATCCAGGTCCCACAGCACCCCGTTGTCGGTCACCTCCGGCGGGAACGGCCGTCCCGGATATGCCAGCGGCGGGCGGTGCGGCGACGGCAGGGTGAGCTGCTGGAAGGTCACGGACACGGAGCGGATGCCCAGTTTCTCGGCCACCGACCGCGCGCCGGCTGCAGCCGGCATCAGGCCGGTCGCCACCAACGCATCGCATCCCTCGGCCGCCTCGGTGACCGCGTCGAACTGGCTGGCGATCAACTCAGCCGCGCGCCGGGGCAGGGATGACGGCGGCGGCGCCCCGCTCGTCAGCGCGCGCGCCGACTGACCGACCGGCACCAGCGGCACGCCGACACCGGCCAACCGCTGCGCGAAGTCCTCGTCCGGAGGCGCGCACACCCGTACCTCCGCGCCGAGTTCCCGCAACCGCACCGCGAGTCCCACCAACGGTTCGACGTCCCCGCGCGACCCATACGTCGACAACAACACACGCATTCCGCGAATCTCCCATTTCCGTAAGTTCTGGCCTCGGCCGGCAATTCTGCGGCACGACCCGGGTCTTGCCACAAGCCCCCGGGTGCGCTATACGTTGAGAGTGGCAGGGAGTGGAGACTCTTTCCTGGATCGCCCCTGTGGACTGACAAGCCCCTCGTGAAGCGACGGCGTGCCGCGCACGGCGACGTGTTCGACCCGCACCAGCACGCCGAAACCCGGGCCGCGGTAACCCCCGACGCTCAACAGTCACGTTCTCGACGGCGCAGAATCCACGTGCCGCTGGGCGTGGCGGCGGATAGCTTACGCAAATGAGCGCAATCCCGATCACCGGACCGCACCTACAGTTCCACACCGATCCAGGTGAGTTTCTTGCCGCAGCCGGCGACTACCTGGCCGCCGACCCGGTAGTCAGCACGGTCGTGACCACCGTTGCGCACCGACTGTTGTCGCAGCGCGCCGCTGGGATCGTGCAGCCCGACCGCAATTGGTGGCTGGTGATCCGGGACGAGTCCGGCGCGGTGGTCGGTGCCGGGATGCGGACGGCGCCGTTCGCACCCTATCCGCCATTCCTGTTGCCGATGCCTGACGAGGCGGCCGTGGCCTTGGCTCACACGTTGCACGAGCGCGGGGAGCAGGTGCTCGCGGTCAACGGTGCCCTTCCTGCCGCCGAGCTGTGCGCCGCCGAGCTGGCCCGACTCGGCGGGGGCCGAGTCCGGGTCAATCTGCACACGCGGCTGCACGAGCTCGGTGAGCTGGTGTGGCCGGCGCGTGTGCCCGGCGGCTTGGCGGTGGCGACCGAGGACGACCTGGACGTGGTTACGGAGTGGTTTGGCGCGTTCATGGGCGACGCCGACGAACAGGCCGGCCGCCAGCGCGGTGCCAGTGCCAACGAAGTACCCGACCGTGCGGAGATGCTGCGCCGGCTACAAGGCGGACAGTTCTGGTTCTGGGTCGACGAGACTGGGCAGCGGGTGCACCTCACCGGCGCCAACCCACCGTCGTTCGGGGTCGCTCGAGTGGGCCCGGTGTACACGCCGCCGGCCCAGCGCGGGCGCGGTTGGGCCAGCAACGCGGTCGCTGAGGTTTCCCGGCGGATCCAGGCCGAAGGTGCGCGGGTGTGCCTGTTCACCGACCAGGCACACCCGACCTCCAACAAGATCTACGCCGCCCTCGGCTACCGGCCGGTGGTCGACATGGCCAACCTGGTCATCATTCACTGACGTCGAACGCATCGCGGTGTGGACCAGCCTCCGGCACGCCCCTCCACGCCGCGCGCCACGAACGTCGCCGGTCCGCCGTCGATCGTCTTGCCGGTCGGTCGTCGCCCGGACGGCCTGCCGGTCAGGCACGGTTCGTCGGGCCGCCCGGCTCGGAGTTGTTGCTGCTCGACGTCGCCGCACAGTTCGAGAGGCAGGCCCCCTTGTCCCGGCACGCGCCCGGCTGTCCCCGGGGCGACGCGGGGTCACCGTCCACCGCATGATCGTCTAGTCTGCGCGCGTCACCTCCCGCCGCCTTCCTGGACGGTCACCATGCAATGCCAGACCTGCGGGGACGCCACGTCCCCGGCTTTCAACGAGTGCCAGCGCTGCAACACGCCGCTCGGTCAGCCGGCAATCACTCCAGGAGTGCCCACGTACCCCGTCCGGAGCCTGGGCACGGCCGCCGCGATAGCGGTCGGCGCGGCCAGCCTGCTCTACCTGCCGAGCGGGCTGTTCCCCGTGCTCGGCGTACGGATGGCCCGCACGGCCGCCGAGCGGAGTGACCGCGACCTGCTGCTGGGCGCGGCGGTCGCCGAGGGGCTACTCACCCTGGTCTACGGGCTGGCGATCCTGACCGCCGCGGTGCTGGTGATCATCTGGACGTGGCGGGTGCGGACGAACCTGGAGGCATTCCCGGGAGCCCTGCCGACGCTGAGCCCGGCCTGGGCCATCGCCGGTTGGCTGGTCCCGTTCGCCAACGTCGTCGTGCCGGCCCGTGTAGTGGCCAACGTGGCCCGGGACAGCCTCTGGCGGCGGAACACGCCGGTGCTGGTCGGGGTCTGGTGGACGACCTGGTTGGTGTTCACCGTCGGGGACCGGATCCTCGGTCTCCGCGACGAGCAGCGGTACGGTCGGCTGACCGAGTGGCCCCGCAGCGAGACGGAGTTCGCCACCTACGTCCGCTACTACCAGGAGGCGCTGGGCCCTCGGGTGATCCCCACAGTCGCCTGTCTGGTCGCTGGCGCATCCTTCATCGTGCTGATCCGCCGGATCTCCGCCGCCCAGCAGGACCGGATCGCGAAAGCAGCTCCGCTCTGGCCCGGGTACCCCGGCGGGGTCGTTCCGGGCGCGCCCTACCCGCTGCCCCCGAGTGCGTCGGCGAACCCGGCGGGGTCGATGTCCGGCATGCCGGCCGTGCCGGGTCCGGCCTCAGCGACGCCGCCGGCCCCGCCGGTGGCGGGTGGCACGATCGGGCGTGACGGGACCGGTTAGCCGTCGCCGCCCCTGCCGTCGATCATCTGTTACGCGCCGAGGAACTCGTCGATCATCGGGGCCAACCATTCCGCGCGCTGCGGCAGTGTGGTGTGGGTGGTGCCGGGTAGGACCGCCAGCCGGCAGGCCGGCAGGCCCGTCAGGTCGCCGACCACCCCGCCGCCGAGCAGCCGGAACATCTCCACCGCGTGCTCGGGCCGGACGATGTCCGAGTCGGCCAGGACCAGCAGCGTCGGCGCGGCCAGCTCCCTGATCGCCGAGGGCGACCACCGGGGCGGGTCCGCGTCCAGTTGCCTGATCTTGCGTACGAGGGTGGGCCAGGCCGCCGGGTCGGGGGCGGTGCGCACGTACTCGTCGTGGAACTCCGAGCCGTGCAGGTGCTCCGGTTCGAGGTGCTGGATGCCATCCAGCAGCCCCGGATACAGGCCGGTGGCGTCGAAGCTCACCGAGGCCAGCACCAGACGGCCGACGCGGTGTGCGTGGTCGGTGCCGAGCCGCAGCGCCACCGCCGCGCCCAGGCTCCATCCGAACACGTCCGCCACGGCGACGTCGAGATGGTCGAGCAGGGCGACGACGTCGACCGCGAAACCGTCGATCGACAGCGGGCCGTCGCTGTCCGCCGTGCGTGCGTGGGCCCGCAGCTCGACCGCGACCACGCGCCGGGTCCTCGCCAGCAGCGGCAGGATCGCGCCGAACGAGGTGCCGATGCCGGACAGGGCGCCGTGCAGCAGCACGAGCGGCCGGCCGGGCCCGTCGCCGTGCGACTCGTAGTACATGGACAGACCGTTCACGGGTGCGTACGCCATGGCGTCACCCTGCGCCGCGCCGCTTACGACCCGCTTACCGCAGGTAGGGTGACCGGCATGCGTTTCGGCGTCCTCGGGCCACTCGCCATCGCCACGGACGCTGGCGCGCCGGTCACGGTGCCGGGCGCCAAGGTGCGGGCGCTGCTGGCCGACCTGCTCGCGCACCGCAACCAGGTGGTCTCCGCCGGCCGGCTCATCGACGACCTCTGGGGTGACGCCCCGCCCGCCAACGCAGCCGGCGCTCTCCAGGTACGCGTGTCGCAGCTGCGCAAGGCCCTCGACGACGCCGAACCCGGTGCCCGGGACCTGGTCGAGTCCCGCGCGCCCGGGTACGTGCTGCGGACCGACGCGGTGGACGCCGACCGGTTCGTCGCGCTGGCCGCCGAGGGCGACGTGGACAGCCTCACCGAGGCGCTGGGATTGTGGCGGGGCGAGCCGTACGCGGACGTGGCGGACGAGGAGTGGGTGCGCGCCGAGGTCACCCGGCTCGCCGAAGCCCGGCTGGTGGTGCACGAGAAGCTGGCGTCGGCGCGGTTGACCCGGGGCGAGCACGCGCTGGTCGCCGCCGACCTGGCCGAGCTGGTCACCCGCCACCCGTTGCGGGAGGGGCTGCGGGCGCTGCACATGCGGGCCCTGTACGCGTCAGGCCGGCAGTCCGAGGCCCTGGACAGCTACGCCGACCTGCGCCGCCGGCTCGCCGACGAGCTGGGCCTGGACCCGGGCCCGGACCTGGCCGCGCTGCACCGGCGGATCCTGGAGCAGGACACCGCGTTGCGTCCGCCGCCGGCCGCCGCGCGGATCCGCAACAGCATGCCGGCCCGGCTGGACGAGATGGTCGGTCGCGCCGAGGCGCTCGCCGAGCTGCGTGCCCTCGTGCCGGGGCAGCGGCTGGTGACCCTGGTCGGTCCCGGTGGGGTCGGCAAAACCCGGCTGGCCACGGAGGTCGCCCGTGAACAGGAGTTCCCCGACGGGGTGCACCTGGTCGACCTGACCGCGTTGCGCCCCGGTGAGACCGGCGTCGCCGACCTGGTGCTGGCCGCGCTCGACGTCCACGAGATCGCGGGAAGCCGCGTCACCGCCGACGACCATCTGGTGGCGGCGCTGCGGCATCGGCGGACCCTGCTGGTGCTGGACAACTGCGAACACGTGGTCGAGCCGGCCGCCGCGCTGGTCGCCCGGCTGCTGCGGCGGGCACCGGAGGTGACGGTGCTGGCGACCAGCCGGGAACCGCTCGGCCTCGCCGGTGAGCTGCTGTGGGACGTGCGGCCACTGCCCGTACCCGGCGAGGAGTCGGACCTCGACGCGGTCCGGCGGTCCGCGGCGGCCCGGCTGTTCGCGGCCCGGGCCGCCGCGCAGCAGCGCGGCTTCCACCTGGACGAACGGACCGCGCCGGCCGTCGCGCAGCTCTGCCGCCGCCTGGACGGCCTGCCGCTCGCGCTGGAACTGGCGGCGAAGCGGGTACGCGCGTTCGGTCTGGCCGGTGTCGTCGAGCGGCTGGACGACCGGTTCCGGCTGCTCGGTACGACGCAGCGGGACGTCCCCGCCCGGCAGCGCACCCTGACCGCGGTGATCGGCTGGAGCTGGGACCTGCTCACCGACCACGAGCGGGCGGTCCTGTCCCGGCTCGCCGTGCACGCGGACGGCTGCCCGGCGGAAGCCGCCGAGGCGGTCTGCGACGCCGACGTCGACGTCCTGTCCGGGCTGGTCGACCGGTCGCTGCTGGTGCTGGACGAGTCCGGCGTGGTGCCGCGCTACCGCCTGCTGGAGTCGGTCGCCGCGTACGCCCTCCAGCGCCTGGACCCCGCCGACCCGGTCCGGGCGCGACATGCCGCGTACTGGACGCGGTGGGCCGAGCGCGCCGACCCGCTGCTGCGCGGCCCCGGCCAGCGCGAGTGGCTGGCCCGCCTGGACGCCGAGACCGGCAACCTGCGTGCGGCCCTCGCCCACGGCGGTGGCCTGCGCCTGGCCAACGCCCTGACCTGGTACTGGTTCCTTCGTGGACGGCTCACCGAGGCCCACCGAGCCCTGGCGCTCGACGGCGACGCCGCGGCGCGCGCCGAAGCGGCCGTGTGGCGGGTCGGGTTCGCGCTGTTGAAGGGTGAGCCGGTCCCACCCGCCGAGGTCGACGCCGCTCTCGCCGGCCACGCCGACGGCCGCGCCACCTGGTTCGTGGCTGCCGCGCTGCTGGAGAACAGCAACCGGACGCGGAGCGCCGACCTGCTGGACCGGGCCGTCGCGGCCGGAGACGACCCCTGGGTCGAGGCGGCCGTGTGTCTGACCCGGGCCATGCTCGCCCACGCCGCCAGCGACGTCGCCGGGCTGGAGAGCGCCGGTACCCGTGCCGCCACGCTCTTCGCCGAGCTGGGTGACGACTGGGGCCGGCTGCAGGCGACCGACTGGCTGGGCGGGCTGGCCGAGTTGACCGGCGACCACGAGCGGGCCGCCGCCCTGCACCGCCAGGGCCTGCGCTGGGCCGAGGAGCTGGGGCTGTGGCCGGAGGTAGGGTCAAAGCTGTCCTGGCTGGCCTGGCTCGCCGTGCAGACCCGCGACCACAGCGCGGCGCGGGAGCTGGCGGAGCGCGCGTACCGGCTGGCGGTCGAGCAGGACTCGCCGTCCGCGCAGGTCTTCGCCGAGCTCAGCCTCGGCATCGCCGCCCGCCGCGACGGCAAGCTCGACGTCGCCACCACCCACCTGGAACGCCTGGTCGCGGAGGGCGGAGAGGACGCCCTGTTCCTGCCGATGGTGCTCTCCGAGCTGGCGTACGCCGTCGCGGAGGAGGACGACGGCGACCGCGCGCTGGCGCTGCACGCCCGGGCGTTCGACGTGTCCGTCGCCATCGACGCGCCGCGCGACGCCTGCGGCGCGTTGGAAGGCCTCGCGTCGGCGACCCCGACCCCGCAGGTCGGGGCGCACATCCTCGGGGCCGCGCACGCCGCCCGGGTCGCGGCGCAGGCGCCGGTCGCCCCGGCGGAGCAGGACGAGATCGACCGTACGACGGCGCGGCTGGTCGCGGCGCTCGGCGCGGACGGATTCGCCGCGGCGTACCGGGCCGGGCACGACCTGAGCCCGGGCGAGGCCCGGGCCCTGGTCCAGCCGCTTCCTGCCTAGGCGGCGGCCGGCGTGTAGGTCGCGATGATCACGCCGCTCTTCATGACCTTCGTGTCGGTGAGGGTCAGTGTGGTCCGCGCGTCGGACAGCGGCGCCGACACCGAGGGGCCGCCCACGAGGACCGGGTGGATCCAGAACCGCACCTCGTCCACCAGGCCGGCCTTGACCAGGGCGTCGGTGACCACGCCGTAGCCGTACATCAGGATGTCCTTGCCGTCCTGGGCCTTCAGGGCGGTGACCGCCTCGATCAGGTCCCCCCGCAGCACCTCGCTGTTCTTCCACTCCGGGTCGGTGAGGGTGGTCGAGGCGACGTACTTCTTCACGTTGTTGAAGTAGGCGGCGCCGGTGCTCGGGTCGCTCTCGTCCATGTTCGGCCAGGCCGCCGCGAAGCCGTCGTAGGTGCGCCGGCCCATGAGCAGGGCGTCGGCCGCGTCGGTCTGCGCACCGGCGAAGGCGGCGGCCTCGTCGTCGAAGTACGGCATGGTCCACGCCGGGTCCTCGATGACGCCGTCGAGCGTGAGGTAGGTCGAGTTGATGATCCTGCGCATGTCGGGTTCCTCCTGGTGGTTGCGTGCCCCGTTCGACGACCAGGACTCTGCCCGAGGCCCCTTACGGTTCGCTTCACGTGCCCTTACGGACCACCTTCCGCCGGCCGCCGCGCATCGGCGACGACCGAGCGGTCGCGCGCTCGCAACTGGTGGTCAGCTACGGTCGGGAACGGCCATCTCGCCGAGCAGGGACCAGTCGTCCTGCGGGATCGTCACGTTGACGATGCGGGGCGTCTCGGCGAGGTGTGGCGGCAGGGCCTGCTGCGCCGCCCTGAAGTGCTCGGACTGGACGTGCGCCGCACCGGCGTTCTCGTCGCGGAACGCCTCGACCAGGACATACTCGGTCGGGTCGTCGACGCTGCGGGACCAGTCGAACCACAGGCATCCCGGCTCACGGCGAGTGGCCTGGGTGAACTCGTCGGCGATCTCGGGCCACCGGTCGGCGTGTTCGGGCAGTACCCGGAACTTGGCGGTAATGAAGATCATCGACATCTCCGTTCGTGGGCGTCGTGGTGGAGAGACCGGCTTCGGCCAGGTGCCCTGCCGGAAACCTTACTGTCGGGTTCCCGGGCTGGTGCCGTACCGGCACGATGGCAGTGTGACCGAGCCCCAGAACGCCGCCGCCGATCTGGTCGTGGACGCGGCCCGCGCGGCGGTCCGCCGGATCGCCGCCGAGGAACTTCCGATCTTCGACGAGGTCGCCGCCGGCTGGCGACGGCAGATGTCGAAGGGACGGGTGAGCTGGTCCGTCCCACAAGGTGGGGTTGGCTTCGGCATCGACACCACCCTGCTCACCGAACTCGTGCTCCAGGTGGTGGCCGCCGCCGTGGGCGAGGTGCTCGTCCTCGGTGCCACCACCGCCCGAGTCGGCCTGCTGCGTCGCCGCCGCCGTGAGCTGCCCGCCCCGCCCGGTGCCCGACCCGGGCTGGATTCCGCACAGGCACGCCGACTGCGGGAGGCCTGCCACCGGCATGCGCTGGCGCTGGGCCTCGATCCCAACCGGGCGGAGCTGCTCGCCGACGCGGCCGTCGGCGCGATGGTCGATCCACCGGACGATTGACCTGGCCCGGTGCCGGCGCGACCCGCGACGACCGTGACACGGCTGCGGACGGCATGACCGGCGGCGGTCGTGGTGTCGGCGACGGAGACCCCGGTGCCGGCTCACGCGTCCCCCCGGACCGGCTCGGATGGCTCTACGCACTCGTTCTCGCGTCCCTGGTCAGCGTCGGGACCAGCGCCGGTGGCCTCTACTTCGTCGCCGACCGCTCGCTGTCCCGACCCTGGGCGGCGGCCGTCGACGTCTGCACCCGGGCCCATCCGGGGAGGGCGGCGGAACAGACGACTGTCCGCGACCGCTGCATGGCCGGGCAGTTCCGCCGGCGTGGAGTGGTCATGTTCGCCGGGGCGGGGATCGCGCTGGGCGGGGCGGCGGTGCTCGTCCTGGTGCTGCCGCTGGCCGACCGGCGTCGGCTTCGCCGCCGACTCACCGTGCCCGGCGCGCAGGAACGCTTCGCCGATCTCTGCGATCGGAACCGGCTGGCCGCGCGACACCGGCCGAGATTGGTCGTCGCCGCCCCGCCGGTACGGCAGGCGTACACCACCGGTGGCGTGCTCGGCAGGCCGACGGTGGTGCTCCCGGCGGCCGTCGCGGTGGCCCACGCCGAGCCGGCGCGGTTCGACCCCGTGGTCGAGCACGAACTCGCGCACGTCCTCGCCCGGGACGTCGCCTGGGCGTCGGCTGTCCGCGGCCTGGTATGGCTGCCGGTGCCGGCGGTGCTCGCCGCCGGCCTGCTCGAGGTGGCCTTCTTCGGGCTGAACGCGACCTACCTGACGGCGCTCGGCCGGGCGGCGGTCATCGCGGTGTCGACCGCGCTGCTGGCGGCCGGTCTGCTGCGGCGGCGTGAGCGGGAGGCTGACCGGTACGCCGCCGAGGCCGGCCACGCCGCGCACCTGGCCGCGCTGCTCCGCGCCGGGGCCGGCCGTCCGACGCGACGGCGTCGACTGCTCGCCCGGCATCCAGATCCGGTGGCTCGGGCGGCGACGCTGGGCCGGCCGGCGGAACCGCCGGGGAGCTGGACGCACGGCCTGGCGGTCGGCGCGGTCGCGATGCTGGCGATGAGCTCCGCCGACGCCCTCGTACGTGACCTCTTCCTGACCGTGCAGGCGACCGTCGGCCCGCCCGTCGCGGTCTGTGTCGGCTCCGTCCTGCTGACCGTGGGACTGCTGCCCGCGCTGGTCCGCCGGGCTGCCGCCGGCGCGGGCGGATGGTGGCGGCCGGTTCTCGGCGCGGGCACCGGCTTCGCGGTGGCGGCGTTCATCGCCATCGCGCTGCCAGTTCCGGGAAGTTCGGGCGTGTCGGCCTGGACGGACCTGCCGGCCGCGATGCTCACCGCCGCGCTGGCGGGATCACTCGCCGCCGCGGTGGCCGGGCTCTGCGTGCTGCTGGCGCGGCTGGTGGTCGCCCTCCGGCCCGGGTCGGTCGGCTGGCGTTCGGCCACGTACCTGGTCGCGGCGGCCGCCGGTGTCGCGGTGCTCTGGCCGTTGCCGGCGGTGGCGTCCGTGCTGGCCGACGGCGAGGTGGTCCGCGGCTGGCTAGTCTTCGCGCTGCCCCGCACCGGCTGGCCGCTGCTCGCGTTGCTGGTCCCGGTGCTGGTCGGCCTGCTACTCCGCGGTGCCGGAGAGGGGCATCGGCGTCCGGAGCGCCGGTGGGACCGGCCGGTCGTGGCCGCGGTCCTGATTGCCGTGCTGATCGGCGCCGGGTCCGCCGTCTGGTGGACCCAGCTGTCCCCGCCGGGCACTCTGGCCGAGGCGAACCGGCTGGCCCAACAGCGCTGGCTGCTCTGCGCGCTCACCGGCTGGGCGGTCCTGCTGGTACTCGCGGTCCGCCGTCGTACCGGTGTCGGTCGGGCGCTGACCGCAGGCTGGGTGGCCGGCGTGGCGGCGGCGCTGCTGCAGTACCTGCACGCCCTGGTCACCGGACGGGCAGATGGGCTGGGTACCGCCGAGGCGCACCTACTGGCGCCGCTGGTCTGGCTGGGCTACCTCGTCGCGTTCACCCTCCCGTTCCTGGTGTCCCGGCCGCCGGTCCCCGCTCCGGTCCCGTCGTCCTCGGGCAACACCCGGTCACCCGTACCGGCGGTCGCGCTGCTGGCGGCCCTGCTTGCTGCGATGGTGCTCGGACCGGGGATCCCCGGTGCGTATGCCCCGCTTCCACTGGCGGATCCGACCAGAGCCGCAGCGCCGTCGGCGGCTCCGGTCGTCCCGCCGGCGCCCGACGTCACCGCCGGGTCCGCGCGGCCCATTCCGGGGCGGCCCGAACCGGGTCGGCTGCTCACCCGTGCGGAGGCCCGCCGGGCGGCCGGTGCGGTTCGGGCGGTGCTACCGCGGGGCTGGCGGGTCCGACCCGACCGGGGTGACAGCGGCGGCGGCTCCCGGATAGAGCCGTCGGCCTGCCGGCCACTGGCCGAGGACTCCTACCTGGACCGGCTCGGCGAAGTCGAACGGGTTCGGGAGCGGGCCCGCTACGCGACGGTGCCCGGCCCCGCCGCAACCGCATCGACCGAACTGGTGATCGAGATCAGGTCCCATGCCGCTCCGGTGCCTGCGTCGGTGCTTGCCGAGGCGGAGCTGGCGCGCCGGGCCTGCCCCGGCTTCACCGCCCGGGGCAGGGACGGCTCGGCCGTGCGGTTCGCGGTCGGTACGCGGCCGCCGCCCGTGCTCGGTGAGCATTCCTGGCGGGTGGACTACCGGCTGACCGCTGGCAGCGGGCAGACACGGATCACCGGACGGTCAGCCTTCGTGATCGTCCAGGCAGGGCACAACCTGGTGACCGTCTACGCCAGCGCCATCTCGGAACCCCTGAACGAGCGGCTACTCGGTGCGGCGGTCGAGGCCGCTGTGGCGGGACTGACCGGCTGACGGAAGCTGTCCCGGGCGGTGACCGTCAGGCGCCTGGTCGATCCGATGACGCGGCGACCCGCAGGGGCGGGCGGCGAGCCCAGGTGGCCCACCGCCAGAGCCACTCGAGCGGGCCGTTGCGGTATCGGGTCAGCCAGAGAGTGGACCACAGCCATTGGACGACGAGGACAGGGCCGGCGATCAGGAGGACTGTCGTCACGGGCCAGTCCTCCGGCCGGCCGCCGACGAGCCTGGCGGCCACCAGCACCAGGATCGTGGCGGTCAGGTAGTTGGTCAGTGCCATCCGACCCAGCGGCGCGAAGACGGTCCGCAGGGCCGGGCGGAGCGGCGTCCTGAGCAGAACCAGCAGGGCGCACACGTAGGCCCCGGCGAGCAACAACCCGCCCAGGGACATCGAGAGGCTGGCGTCGCTGTCCTGGTCACTGTTCAGCGACTTGACCTGCGACCACAGGAACGGCGCGGCCGCTACCGCGAAGACCAGGCCGAGCACGGCCGGCACCGTGGCAGACTGCCCCATTCGGCCGACCACGCCGTACCGGGTGAGGGCTGAGCCCGCCAGAAACAGCCCGGCGATCAGAACGAAGTGGCTGTCTCCGATGATCAGTGCGGTGACGACGAGGAGGGTGCCGAGGATCGCCACCGTCCACGGTGGCAGCCAGGTCGAGGGGAGCAGGATCAACAGGCCGACGATGGCGTACGCGTGCAGGATGTCGCCCTGCCACAGCAGCAGATGCGCCACACCGATCGCGAGCAACAGCAGAAGCCGGCGTAGCAGGAGCAGCCGCGGACGGGCAGCGCGCCCCTCGGCGGAGGCCAGCAGCAGCGAGAACCCGATGCCGAACAGGAAAGCGAAGATCGGAAAGAAGCGCTGCTCGACAAGGAGCCCCATCCACGCGTGCCCGTCGTCCAGGCCTGCCGGCGGTCTCGCCTCGACGACGACCCGACCGGCGTTGGCTATCGGCTGGACGTTGGCCAGCAGGATGCCACACAGCGCGAAGCCGCGAATCACGTCGAGCGCGGCGATACGTTGTCGGCCCTCGGGGCGCGTCGGTGGGCGCTCGGCTGCGAGCGCCAGGCGAGAGTCGTGATGTGACATGGGGTTCATCCTGCGGACACCGCCGACCGCCGGCATCGGGCCAAAGCACACTCCGCACTGTCGACGACCGTACTTTTGACCGGTTCGGTGCGGATGGAGATCTCGTAGTCTGAGCAGGATGGGTCTTCACGATCGGCTGAGCCGGCCGGCCGATGTCGGCCTCGGCGTCCTCTCCGCCGCCGTACTCGCCCTCCAGGCAGTCGCGATCGCGCAGACCTGGGGTGACGGCTACTGGCAGTTCGACTGCGCCGCTGGCGCGGTGATGTACGGAACTGCCCTGCTGCGCCGGCGTCACCCGGCCGGGGCAGCCGTTGCGGGCCTCGCCGTCGCGGCGGCCGCCATCCTGGTCTCCCGACTTGCCCACCTGCCCGCCGAGCCCAGCCCTGCCATGGTTCTCATCCTGGCCGTGCTCGTCGGCTCGGCGGTCAGGGCGCTCCCCGTACCGTTGGCCGGCGCCGTCGCGGCCGCCGGGCTCGCAGTGGTCGCCGGCACCCGGCTCGCCTTTCCCGGCGACCCGGGAAGCCGGGCCGTGACGTCGTGGAACGCGGCCGGGTGGCTCGCGGCTGTCGCGCTCGGGCTGGGTCTACGGTTGCTCGACGCCCGCGGCCGGGCCGTCGCCGAGCAGGTGCGCCGGGACGAGCGCATGAATCTGGCCCGGGAGCTGCACGACGTCGTCGCCCACCACGTCACCGGCATCGTGCTCCAGGCCCAGGCCGCCCAACTCGTCGCCGGCAAGCGCCCGGAGACGCTGGCCGGCGTACTGTCCGGCATCGAGCAGGCCGGCTCCGACGCGTTGGCCGCGATGCGGCGCGTCGTCACCCTGCTGCGCGACAGCGACGACGTGCCGCCAGCCGCCGTCGTTCCCGAGCGGCTCAGCGAGTTGGTCAACCGCTTCGGCGGCCACGGACCCACGGTGCGACTGCGAATGCCCGACGGCGAACCCGAATGGCCACCCGAGGTGACCAGCACCGTCTACCGGATCGTCCAGGAATCGCTGACCAACATCGCCCGCCACGCCGCCCACGCCCACTCGGTCATGGTCACCGTCACCCAGGATCGGTCGGCCGTCACTGTCGAGGTCGCCGACGACGGCAAACGGGGCCGCCCCCGACCCCACCACCTCGGCGGGTACGGCCTCGTCGGAATGCGCGAACGCGTCGAAGCCCTCGGCGGCACGCTGCGGGCCGGCCCGCGGGCGGACTCCGGCTGGCGCGTACACGCCACCCTGCCCGTCCCCACCCCGGAGCCGCGATGACCATCACCGTCCTGCTCGCCGACGACCAGGCGATGGTACGCAGCGGCCTGCGGCTCATCCTCGAGAATCAGCCCGACATCAGCGTGGTCGCGGAGGCCGCGGACGGTGTCGAGGCGCTCGCCGCGGCCCGACGACTCCGCCCGGACGTGTGCCTCGTCGACATTCGGATGCCCCGCCTCGACGGCATCGAGGTGACCCGCGCGCTGGCGGGTCCCGGCGTCGTCGACCCGCTGCGGGTGGTCGTGGTCACCACCTTCGACCTCGACGAGTACGTCTACGGTGCGCTGCGTGGCGGGGCGGTCGGTTTCGTCCTCAAGGACGCCGGCCCCGCGCTGCTCGTCGAGGCCGTTCGGGCCGCCAGCGTCGGCGACGCGCTGATCTCCCCGTCGGTCACCCTGCGGCTGCTGCGCCACCTGGCGGTCACCGCATCACCCGCCGGGAGGTCGGGACGTCAACCGCTCCGGCCACTGTCCGAACGGGAGACCGAGGTGGTCAGGGCCATCGCCGCAGGCCGTACGAACCAGGAGATCGCCGCCCAGCTGTTCATCTCCCTCAGCACCGTCAAGAGCCACGTCTCCGGCATCCAGACCAAGCTCGGCGTCCGCAACCGGGTGGAGATCGCCGCCTGGGCCTGGGAGAACCGCGTCGTGGGAGGCGGGCGGCAATCGGATCCCGGGTCAGGGTGACCGGACGGGAAGCGAGACGGGCCATCGCGCGCTCACTACCCTGTTACATGATCCTGGGCACGAGTCGACAGTGATAAGGGCTTCAGATGACCGACAGTCACCCTCCGTACGGAGGGCAGCCGGATCCGGACGGCACCCCCCTGTCTGCCAGGCTGAGATGAGGCAGCCTCCCCGGTGAAGCTAGGCTTGCTGGGAGACAGGAAGAGGATCATCGTGACACTGCCCAACACGCCTGGTGAGCAGGGCGGACGGCCGAAGCGGCGGACGTTCACCGCGGAGTACAAACTACGCATCGTGGCGGAGTACGAGGCGGCGAAAGCGTCGGGTGAGGGAGCGGCGATCCTGCGCCGGGAGGGCCTGTACCACTCGCACATCCTGGAGTGGCGGGCCGCCCGTGACACCGGGGCGTTGACCGCTCTGGGTAGCCGCAAGAGCTCGGTGGGTGAGAGCCGGCGCCGCAGCGCCGAGGCGACTGAGATCGAGCGGTTGCGGCGGCGTAACGAGCGCCTGGAAGCGGACTTGGCGCGGACGAAGACCGCGTTGGAGATCATGGGAAAAGCGCACGCGCTCTTGGAGACGTTGTCCGAGAGCGCGGACGACACGCCGCGGCCGCGCAGGCGCTGACCGAGGCGTTCGAGGCTCTCGCGCCGGTGGTGGGTGTGGCCGGGGCGTGCCGGTTGACTGGCCGGTCCCGAGCGACTCATTACCGGCGTCAGCAGCCACCCGTGGTGTCTCGGCCGCTGCGGCCGAAGACACCTCCACCGTCGACCCTGTCCGCCGCTGAGCGTCGAG